>DATNRH010000613.1 GCA_036703605.1 Candidatus Obscuribacterales bacterium
CAACCACACATCATTCTCGGTTTGATAGGTGAGGTCTAAAAAGCCCCAACTGGTGGCAAATTCTGGCGTAATGGCTTCGCTCCAGGCTTCTAAATCATCCTCAGATTCACCAAATTGAACGATGCCACCGCGGGCAATCAACCATAGCTTGCCATCGGCCGTGAACCCCATGTTTTGCAGCCGGCGAGAGCTGTTGCGGTTGTGCTGTACCCAGACATCATCTCCGGGAACCCACGTCGAGTAGAAGTTTCCTCGGGAGGACACCGACACATAGCGACCATCGGCGGAACGGGAAATGTTGCGCAAGACCCCAACGGCTTCGGTGACCATGGCGCGCCAATTCCGCCCTGCGTCTTGGGTGCGGTAGATGGCCCCAATATCCGTGGTGAGTTCTGCAATGCCTTCTCCAAGAGCGGTGATCGTGTCGGGTGACCCTGGCAGTTGATCACTCAGAGGCACGCGAGACCAACTGTCGCCGCCATCGGTGGTGTGTAGAAGCAGGCTGGGTTGGCCCACAATCCAGCCTTCGTTGTTGTAGAAACTAACGGAGTTCAAGTTGTAATTTTGGTCGCCCAAGTCAAGCGATCGCAACTTCCAGTTGACGCCGCCGTCGCTCGTTTCTAAGACAGTAGACTGTTTACCAACGAGCCAACCATGTTGGGCATCCTCAGCAAAGGCAATGTCGAGGAGGGTGGCATCGGTTGGAATACTGACTGTATGCCAAGCGTTGGTGGCCGTTCCTTCTAGATATGCTTTGGTGCAGCCGCTTGTGAGCAACAGGGCAACACACAGAATGACAAATCGAGCGATGGACTTAGGAAAGGACAGCATGATCAATGGGTCTAAGGATTAAGCAATTCTGAACACCGGATGGGCTCCTGTGGGGAGCAGCGATCGCCCTTGATAGGGATGTTTTCTACTTCAGACCATAAAGGCTGAGGAAAAACAAGACGCCAATTCCCAAGGCACTAAAAATGAGAATATTTTTTTGCCCCGGGGTGAGGCGATTCACACCTAGCCCGTAACCTAGGTTTTCTTTAAAGCCAGATGGGTTGCCTGTGGGGCCAATATTGCTGAACTGGCTAGCTCGAGCTGAGCAGACCGGGCATCGCCAAACAATAGATAGATCCTCAAACGGAGTGCCTGGCTCAACTGACCGTCCGTCTCCCTTCACTGGCTCGTACACATAGCCACAGGAGCGACATTCATAACGATCTAAATCTTTAGGATCTAAAGGAGCAGTGGTATTCTCAGCGGACTCGCCTGCCTGACCGGTTGCGTCAGCAGCCGGAGTTGGATTTGTCTCGCCGGAGTCGGCAGCGTCAGTAGTCATGGCTCTACCCTCTGTACGGACAACATTAAAATCTCTGTTAAAGATTATGACATAGAGCGCTGCTCAACCTAAATCATTTCATCAGGCATATAGAAATATGAGAGAGTGAACCTGGGAATGCTAGGATGCTCGTTGCTCGATCGGCCTACGAAACAGCACCCACAGCCTGTCTGTTGATAATTCCCTGTATCCCCTGGAGAGACGATGACTCAGACCTATCACGCCCGAATTTATGTCACCCTGCGTCCTTCGGTGCTCGATCCTGCTGGGACAGCCGTCCAGTCTGGCCTGAAGCATCTTGGCTACGATAATGTAGAGGGTGTGCGGATTGGTAAATATGTGGAGCTGACGCTCCAGGCTGGCACGGCTGAGGAGGCCGAGGGGCAGCTCGATCGCATGTGTGATCAACTGCTGGCCAATCCAGTCATTGAAAACTATCGGTTCGAGTTGGTGGATGCGATCGCTCCGGCGTCTGTATCGAAGTAGTAGAGGATCCCTGCATGAAATTTGGCGTCATTGTCTTCCCTGGATCAAATTGCGATCGCGATGTGGCCATGGTCACCCAGGGGTTGCTCGGCCAGCCTACCCGTATGGTCTGGCACCAAGATCGGGATATTGATGATCTTGATGTGATGGTGGTGCCCGGTGGCTTTAGCTATGGAGACTACCTACGCTGTGGGGCGATCGCCCGCTTTTCCCCTGCCATTCAAGCTACCCTAGACCATGCCCAGAAGGGGAAGTGGGTGCTAGGGATTTGCAATGGATTCCAAGTGCTGACTGAAGTGGGTCTCTTACCCGGAGCATTAGTGAGAAATCGAGATCTCCATTTTGTTTGCGATCGCGTTTCGGTGCGAGTGGAGCGATCGGTACAGCCTTGGACACAAGCCTACCAAACCCAACAGGTAATCACCCTGCCGATTGCCCATGGAGAAGGGTGCTACTATGCCGACGAAGCAACCATCAGCCAGCTAGAAGACCATCAGCAGGTGTTGTTTCGCTACTGCAATAGCGCTGGGGAGCTCACGCCTGAAGCCAACCCGAATGGATCGCTTAACCATATTGCCGGAATTTGCAATCGCCAAGGCAATGTTTTAGGAATGATGCCTCACCCGGAAAGGGCAGCGGATGCCATGTTGGGCAGTACCGACGGCATGCATCTTTTTCAGGGCCTCTTGTCTACCATGTTGATGAGCGTTTAGGAGTTGGCATCTTCTCTCCTCCCATGTCAGGTGATAGGGGGAGATGTCTGGGGGCGTCGGTCTACAACGCCAGCTATTCTGAGGCAGCCGCATCATCTCTCCAGGTTTTTTCAATGCCCCGTTTCCCATAGGTAGACAATCTTATGGGCTCATCAAGTTACGACTAGGGCTATGGGAATTTCACGTTATGCTTATACCCACAACGTGAATGAACATGATCTTTTGGATGCTAGGTTAAGCAAGTGGGTTCAGTGTTGTCATTCTGGTATGCCCACACCTCATCATGGCAATCATGACAGTCGAGGTTTAACCAGCTTGCAGAGATGCCCTCGCCGTGGCTTCAGGGTTGTTCATCCTCAGCCATAGCCAAAGGTAGAGTGACTTAGTGAGCAACACACTCTTCGACTCCGGGAGTTGTTTCTTGAGCTATGTCTTGGTGGCTGCTAAGGCTAGCGTGAAGAGCTTAAATCTCTGATGTAGGCCGTGGGTAGATAAGATGACTCTATGGGGGTGTCGTTGAAGCACTTCAGATAGCCGTGTTACGTTGGGATGCAGTCTATATCTATGCTTCTCAACCTTGAAGCTGTGAGCTAATTTCGTCACTCTACTCTCTACTTATGCCGCTGACTATTCTCGTCGCAGAAGATGACCCAGGGACTCGCCTATCGATCGCCGACTATCTGGAACTAGCAGGCTATCTTGTGATTGTTGCCGAAGATGGTCGGGAAGCCCTATCGGTGATCGAGAAACATTCTCCCCATTTGTTAATCACCGACGTGACGATGCCTTTCCTGGATGGGTATGACCTGGTCAACCAAGTGCGTCGCCGGCCGATGTTTCGCCTATTGCCGGTCATTTTTTTGACGGCTCGAACAAGTACAGAAGAACGAGTCCGAGGCTATAAGCTGGGCTGTGATGCCTACCTGGCTAAGCCGTTTGAACTGGTGGAGTTGGGAGCTATCGTGCGCAATTTGCTAGAGCGATCGCAGATGATCCAAACCGAGTGGCATGTGCGGACGCAGGCTGTCGCGCCCCCAGGACAAGATGCCTCGCGTCAAGGCTCCTATAGTAATGACGCTAAAGCGCCCCACCCCTTAACCACCCTCGATACGCCAGATTTGACAACCCGAGAACGAGATGTTTTGGGGCTTCTGTCGGATGGCTTGTCGAATGCTCAAATTGGCGATCGCTTGCACCTCAGCCCGCGCACGGTCGAAAAATATGTCAGCAGCTTACTGCGCAAAACCACCACGAGTAATCGGGCTGAACTGGTGCGTTTTGCCCTAGAACATCATCTGATCTAGGGCTCTAGGGCTGGCTAACTAGCGCTATTTGACATGGTGGGATCGAGGGTGAGGATGTGGTCGAGCAGCCCTTCACAGGCATCCAGCAGCAGGTCAATCACGTAGTTAAAGCCTTCTGCTCCGCCATAGTAAGGATCGGGAACGTCTCGATCGGTATGGTGCTGACAAAACTCACACATCAGCTTGATTTTGGCGTGATGGCGTTGACTAACATCTAGGGAGCAGATGTCGCGGTAATTCTCCCGATCCATGGCCAGAATCAGGTCAAAGGCATCGAGGTCATCTGCAGTCAGTTGCCGGGCCTGTCCACGCAGCTCAATGCCCCGCTGGCGAGCAGCGGCGGCCATGCGGCGATCGGGAGAACTGCCGATATGATAGCTGGACGTGCCCGCTGAGTCACACTGGATGCGATCGCTGAGCCCCCGCTGTTGAATCAGGTGATTCATGATGTTTTCAGTCGAGGGCGATCGGCAGATATTGCCAAGGCAAACAAACAGAACTTGATACGTCATAGGTGTTTAGAGAAGTGCTATACTCACTGAATAAGGGCATGTAGCTCAGTGGATAGAGCATCAGATTCCGGTTCTGAGGGTCGGGGGTTCGAATCCCTTCATGCTCGTTTAATTTTACAGGTATTCTGCGCCGCTCATGGTGTGGCCTGGGGCGATCGCGTCTGATGAGACTGGTTTCTTGTGCACCATCCCGATGGTGGCACATTGCCGGTGAGTTTGTAATGCGGTTTTCTCAGAATGCACCCTGAGATTACACCATCCCTGAAGACCATAGATTGGTTAGCAAGCGAAAAAATACGGAAAAAGAAATCTAGAAAAGGTTGCTTGGCTAGACAATGATGGGCAATACCCAGTGGCATCTAACCCAAAGATCGGGTATTAAATTAATCTAAGGGGTGTAGGGTTGTGTGCTCAGACAAGGCCTTGTCCTGAAGATAGCTGTGATTCAATGACGCGCTATCTTTGTACCATGGGGTAGAGCAGCAATCGAACGCAACCATGAGCGATCGCCCTTTTGCTGTTGGTTCAGATGAATAGATGGTATTAGCGGTTACGTTTACGGATCCTTCAACCCTTTTGCTGTAACGTTTAGCAACGCTTCAAGAAATTTTTCCCAAATTTGACACCTTCTGATGACTTTCTAGGAAATATAGATTTAGGAAAGTGTCACAATTAGTGAAGCCCCCTACCCCATGACACCTAGCGGTTGAGATGAGATGAGAAACGCCGCATGAGCTATTGTCTAAACCCCTCTTGCCCTAATCCTGAGAACCTGGCGCACACAGAACTGTGTCAAGCCTGTGGTTCTCCATTGCTATTGCAAGGGCGATACAGAGCGATACAGGTTCTTGGACAGGGGGGGTTTGGAGCCACATTCCTGGCCCGCGATGAAGAGCTACCTGGCCATCCCCACTGTGTGATTAAGCAGCTCCGCCCTGCCGCCTCCTCGCCCAATGTGTTGCTGATGGCGCGGGAGTTGTTTAAGCGCGAAGCCAAAACCCTGGGCAAGATTGGCAATCATCCCCAAGTCCCGCGCTTGCTCGACTACTTCGAGGCCAACCAAGAGTTCTATCTAGTTCAGGAATATATCAGTGGCTCCACGCTGCAGCAGGAAGTGAGGGGCTCCGGACCATTCAGCGAAGCTGGGGTGAAGCAGTTCCTGAGTGAAGTCCTGCCGATGATTCAGTACATTCACAGCCAGCAGGTCATTCACAGAGACATTAAACCCGCCAACTTGATTCGGCGTACAGAAGACAAGAAGCTTGTGCTCATTGACTTTGGGGCGGTGAAGGATAAAATTGACCCAATCAAGGCAGCCGCTTCTGATCAAACAGCATTGACTTCCTACGCCATTGGTACTCCAGGCTATGCTCCACCGGAGCAGATGGCGATGCGTCCTGTGTATGCCAGTGATTTGTATGCCCTAGGTGTCACCTGCGTGTATTTACTGGCGGGCAAGTCACCGAAGGATATGGATTATGATCCCGCTACGGGGGAAATGCTGTGGCGAGACTATGTGCATGTGAGCGATCATTTTGCCAGCGTTTTGGAGAAGATGCTGGAAGTCTCGGTGCGCCATCGCTTCCAGTCTGCTAATGATGTCCTACGGGCGTTAGATCTGGAGCCCTACATGGATAGTTTGGCCCAGAGTATGGTGACGGCCAACCGTCCGCCGCGATCGCCCAAGTCTGGTATGGGGCGGACGATTGGCAACAGTAATGAAATGTCTACATCGTCGCCCACCTCGCGCATTGCGGCGGCTATCCGGGCTCGCCAGTCTCGTAATGCATCTGATGCTACCAGTCTTCAGCCTGGAGCGTCTCGCCATCAGCTTTTGCGCAAGTCGTCGTCCACCTCTTCAGATACGGCTACGGGTTCCACGAGTTCGTCGCGAGGGGGGAGCGCCAAAATCATGCCGCGTTTGACGGCGGAGGAGCTGCTGGAGGCCTATAGTAAGGGGCGGCGCGACTTCACCTCTCACAACTTGGGGGGCTTGAACTTGCAAAAGGCTGATCTCTCGGGAGCAAGCTTCCACCAATCGAAGCTGCAAAAAACAAACTGCCAAAATGCTAACTTGTTTAATGCCGATTTTGGGCGGGCGAATTTGAACCAAGCGGTCTTAAAAAACGCCAACATGGCCCGAGCGTACCTGAGTCATGCGGATCTGGGCGGAGCAAATCTACGGGGAGCAGATTTGAGCTATGCCTACCTGAGTAATGCCAACTTGCGAGGGGCCAATCTCTGCGGGGCAGATTTGACCGGGGCCAAGGTTTCCGATGAGCAGTTAGCTACAGCCCGCACCAACTGGGCCACGATTCATCCCAGCGGTAAGCGGGGATTTTGGTAGAGTGGTAGCAATGAATGGGCACGCCTAGGCTGAGGTTAGATGGCAAAATCACCGCGCGATCGCACTTCTCCCGTAAATCCCCGACTCGATGATGAAATGATGGCTCGGCTGCGGGCGGAGGTGAAAGCACCCTATCGGGGGCTGAGAATTTTTGTGTATGGGGTTTGTGGAGCTTCGGGGTTAATTGGAGCCTTCATTTTTCTGGCAGAACTGGCGGCAGGACGAGCCTCGGCGGCTACGCTCCCTAACTTTGCATTGCAGGTAGGGGTTGTGGCGCTGATGATCTGGCTGTTTCGCGTGGAAAAGCGGGCGGAGCAGAAGCAGATTGAGCGGGACGATCGCAACGATCGCACCTAAGGGGGCTCCTCGATCGCTTCTCCTAGGGTGAACTAAATCCCCACAGGCGATATGTTTCCCTGCTGGCCAGGGCAACTTTTGATCGATGCGAGGCGTCAGGGAAGGTACTGTTGGCGTTGTGGGAGACGAGAAAGATGGGTCGTAAGCAAACCGGTCGCAATCGATGGCTATCCTGGTTAGGGGCCTGCTCGGGCTTCTTGGTGCTGGGATGGGGAATGCCCGAAGCGATCGCGGCAGAGCGGATTGTATTTCGCTACGCTGGATTTGAGCGTAGTTTATCGGTGGAGGAACTTGCGGCATTTGCCGAGACCGGTGAACTGTCGTCTGATCTAGAGCACTACACCAATCGCACTGATAAAGATCCTGAGGAACTGCAGCGGGCCTTGGTGCGTCCCATTCCCATGAGACTTGTCTTTTTAGATGTGGCGTTGAACTCTTGGGTGGGTGAAATGTTGTTAGAGCGGGTAGGACAAACTATCCATACCTCGTCGGGAGAAGCCAACCAAGAGGCGTTACGGTCAGCCTTAATTTTGTCAGCTAGTGATGATGATGCCATTAGTTTGATCGAAGTCATCCAAGCCTATCCGACGGAGGAGGTTTATGTGGATGGCGAGAATCTCTTAGAGACCTACTATCAAGTGAGCCGTTGGAGCGATCGCGCCCAAGAACTATTTGAGATGATGGAGCGCTTCAACCCTTCCCAAGAGGAATAATCCTATCGTCGAGGTTGATTCGACAGCGATCGCTCAGCGTTCAGGAGCAGGTTATGCATTTGTCGAGCGGTATGAGGTTCGACAGAGATGGCGCTAATCCCCCATTGAATAAAGGTTTGCAGCAGATTGGCATCCTGTAGGGGAATTTGCCCGCAAATGGAGCAAGGAATCTGCAACTGCTTGGCTGTGCGTACTAATTGAGCGATCGCCCGCAGCACGGCGGGATGCCGAGTATCCAACCGAGACGAAAGACCTGGATGCTCGCGATCGATCGCCAGCAGCAGTTGGGTGAGGTCATTGGTGCCAATGGCAATGCCCTGCACCCCGGCTTTGACGTAGTCGGGCAGCAGCCAGACGACGGAGGGAACCTCGGCCATAATCCAGATTTGAAAAGCCTGGACTTGGGTCAAGCCGGTGCGTACTGCCCACTGATGGCAAAATTGAAATTCTTCGACGGTACGAACGAACGGTAACAATAAATTGATGTTCGTGTAGCCCATCTGCTGGACTTGGCGGATAGCAGCGAGCTCCAGTTGAAACCAGGCGGGGTTGAGCGTATAGCTTAGGGTGCCGTGCATTCCTAGAATAGGATTGACTTCCGGCGTCAGGGTAGGGCTGCCTCTTAGCAGTTGGTATTCATGGGAACGCATATCCAGCGATCGATAAAAGACGGGACGAGGAGCCATGGCTTTGGCCAGCCGCTGCAACTGTTCGACCAGGCGCGCTTGGATGTGATGAGCTTGGTGCTGGGCAATCCAATCGAGGGGATGGCGCTGCTCAATTAACTCCATTAAGGCAATTTCAGACCGCACCAGTCCAACACCATCAATGGGTAAGGTTTCTAGCTGGGGCAGACTGCTCCAGCGGTTGAGATTCACCCAGAGCTGAATGCGGTGGGGGGAGACGGTGGCCACGGCTGAACGATCGGCAGGTGGCGACTCTAACTCTTGCTTGGAGGATGTTTCTAGGGGAGGGATGGGTGGATGGTTGCCTCGGTAGATACCGCCGCGATCGCCATCTACGGTAATGCGATCGCCGGTGTGTAGTTGCTGGGTGGCATTGAGAACGCCGACGACGGCAGGAATACCCACCTCGCGGGCCACGATCGCCCCATGGGACGTAATCCCGCCCTGCTCTGTCACAATGCCAGCAATGTGATGCAGTTGCGGTAACCAGGTGGGCATGAAGACCGTGGCTACTAAGATACAGTTGGGGGGGAGGTTAGGCAGCGTGGTGTCGCGTTCATTGGCGACCCAGACCTGCCCTGAGATTTGCCCTTGGGCGACCCCAATGCCCCACAGCGTTGTCTCCGGTGATGGTTGAGGAACGGGCTGATGGGCGAGGGGCGTAGATGGTGCTATGGATGATGAATGATAGGGGCGGGTTTGTGGCGTGATGTGACTGATCCACAGGGCTGGACTGGGAAGGAGCGAGGAGAGAAGCCAGTTGACGCGAATAGGGCGAGGGTTTTGTTGGGCGATCGTGCGGGCCAGCTCGATGAGATCTGCAAGGTTGGAGGGAGATAAAACGGCTGCTCGTTGGTCGGATGGATCGATCGCTACTAGGTCTAGTCCTGGCTGAATAGCGGGAATAGGTGCAATAGCTTCATACGCTGCATCGGGTAAGCGGACGGCACAGCGATAGAATTTTTGCTCCACTTTTTGTTCAAGGATTTGACCTGTAGCTAGGTCAATGTGATACCAATCAGGACAGACTTCGCCCGTGGTGATGGCATGATCGATCCCCCAGATGGCGCGAATGTCCAGGCTCTGCTCGTTGAGATATAAGTCACCGGAAAGGTCAGGGGTGGCGATCGGTTGAACTAGGATAGCCAGTTGGATATGTTGCAGGCTGATGCCTAGGCGTTGCCAATAAAATAAACTTTTGGCGCTAAATAAATCGCTCCATAGATGGCGCACTCCTTCCCGCAAACCTAGTTCTGTGAGGGGATAGATTTTGGCATCAATCAGGCTTTCGGTGGATGCCTCTGGTAGGAAGTAGCCAACTTCCGGTGAGAGGGCCAGGGATGGTTTCAGCACCACTTGCTGAGACGACCAGTTTTGGGCAAGGTGCAGTACTTCTTCAATCCAGTGGGTTGTAGTGAAAGGGGTGGTCTCGATTCCTTGGCGAATGGTACGGGCGATCGCTTGCAGTTGCCGAGGATCTTCAACTTCGATATGCAGGGTGGAATTGGGGAGATCGGCAAACAGGGGTTCCAACCAATCGATATGTTCTAGAAAATCGTTTAGGACGGATGCGGTAATCACAATCCCAGGTAGCACAGGGTACCCCTGCTGCAGCGTTTGGGCCAAATGAAATGCGGTATCCCCAACCTCTGGACGATGGGTAGCTTGAATGTGATCCAAGGTGTAGACATGCATTGGAGTGATGACCTAATCCGCAAATAGCTACCGTGGGATGCTAAATCGTGTTGTGATGGTGCTTATGTCAAAGAGAGCAGGCTGTGCTAAGGCTGGTGCGGCGAAGAGTGGTGGGCTATAGGCGAGGAGAGAGTTTGGAGGCAAGCCCTGCAGATGTTTAGTTTACCCAGCCGATGAAGGATTGAACGGTTCATGGAGGACAGGAATGGTGGCGTCTTGGTGACGATCCGTAACAGTGTCTAAGGTAGCCCATTCAGCGGACTGAAACAGCCAGCCGATGAGATAGAGCGATCCGCATAGGATGACGCTAGGGGATTGGGGTTGCTGGCGTTGACTGGCGGCGATCGCTGTCCTCAGCCCCTCTATGGGATTAGTGTAGCTTGCGCAATGGCCTAAGGCTGGGCAAACGGTGTGGGCGACCTCCCTCAAATGCTGAGGATCGGCGGAAGCATGGCCTGGAATCTCAACCAGCCAGAGGCGATCGCCTGAACGCAGCAACGGCTGCAAAATATCCGCATGGTCTTTGGTTGCTAACAGTCCTATAACCCAGTGGATGGGAGCATGGAGGCGATCGCCTCTAGCTATACATTGATCGACATACTGCCGCAGGGCAATGGCTCCGGCTGGGTTATGGGCTCCATCCACTAAGATCGAGCAGCCCGACCAAGACAACCACTGTAACCGAGCGGGCCAGCGCACCTGCCGTAGACCTTGGTCAAAATGCTGGGTTGAGATCTGCCATCCTTGGCGCTGGAGAACTTGCAGGGCCGCGATCGCCACAGCAGAATTGCTGCACTGATGCTGGCCAGGCAGGGTCAAGGGGTAGCGATAGGTCTGCCCAGGGGGAGCCGGATTGAGGTCTGCTGGCGTGGTGTAGAGCGCCCAACCATCCCCGCAATCTTGGGCCGGCTCCACCCAAACTGTCGGACATTGCAATGCCTCAAGGCGATCGCGTACCACCTGATCTGCCATGGGAGGCAAGGGCCCAATCACCGCCGGACAGTGGGATTTGAGAATACCGGCTTTTTCTCGGGCAATGTCGGCCAAGGTTGGGCCCAAACGTTGCCAATGTTCGAGGCTGAGAGAGGTGATCACGCTGACGAGGGGGCGATCGCAGACGTTGGTGGCATCGAGCCGACCGCCCAAACCGACTTCCATCACGGCTAGATCAACCTGCTGTTGGGCAAAGTACAGCCAAGCAGCGGCTGTGAACACTTCAAACTGGGTGGGACAGGGTTGATCGGGATCAATAGCGCGCTCTACCTCTTGGAGAGCGGCATAGAGATCGGCGGCGGCAATGGCCTGATCTTGAATACAGATGCGCTCGCACCAATGCACTAGATGGGGCGAGGTGTAGCGCCCGACCCGGTAGCCAGCTGCTGTGAGCACGGCGGATAGGCAAGCACAGACAGAACCTTTGCCATTACTGCCTGCCACGTGAATGATCGGTACTCGGTGGTGGGGCGAGCCAAGCCTGGCTAGGAGGTGCTGGATGCGATCGAGCCCCAGATCCACACCAAATCGCTCAAACTGCTGCAGTAGGGACTCTGCGGCCTGATAGGACGGATCTAAGGCGATCGCCTGATGCATAACTTCAACGGTAGACGTAAAGGGTGGGGTTTACAGCACAAGAGCCACAAGTAATCAACATGTTGAGTTGCCCACTTCTATCAGCGTAACCCCTATCACCAACTAAGGGGAACACACTGAGCCCTGCGTGTGTGCTCCCCTCAACTGCGGGTACATCATCAGCGCTGAACCGATGGCCAAGCAGTCTCTAGGCGATCGCCGCTGATCACGCACGTCTGAGTCGCCTACGCTTCGCGGTTCCAAAAGGTTTGAACTTGCTTAAGGGCAGCTTTACCAATGTTATACAAGGCCCAGCTTCCAGCCAAAATGACCGGCAATAATACAACCACAATTCTCCAGTCCATCTGTGTGATCCTCCTCTAAAGATTTATGAATCATTCTCATCTTTGTCTAACATTCTCGGTGGAATTGGGCAATTTTGCCAAGTCTTTGAGTTAAGTTTTGCAACATTTTCAGGGAGTAACGTTCTCCCTGATGGGCTGATATCAAGTCCGGTTGAATGGTCAGTGAATCAGAGTGCCCCCAATGCTGAAGAATTAACGCCAGTCATCCCAGTCTTCATTAAAGATGGACGTATCTGGGAAGGCGATGGGATTGCCTTGTTCCCGCAGACGTTGCTGCAGCCGTTCCAAGTCTGGTTCACCGGCAAGAAGGTTGTCCACAAGATCATAGGGCAATAGATTGCGATCTAGTACAACGTCAATGGTATTGCCCACGGCGACCCCGGATGACCATTCAAAGGAATGGACTCGGTAGGCGGCGGCGGCGATGTGGCTTGTGGCGATGCTTTTGCCAGCCACTAGGAGGTTATCCAGGTTTTGGGGAATGAGGGCCCGCAGCGGAATTTGGAAGGGATAGGCTTGACCGGCCCCTTGCCGTTCTCCAGGACGCTCTATATTGCCCGGTGCTTCTGGGGGATGGAAGGCCATGCAGGGATGGAAGTCGATGGCGTAGTGACCAATGCCTACGGAGTCGGGAAAGATTCGCGATCGCGATCGCCGACTCAAGTTTTCGAGACTCAAGTCGCCCGTGAGCACCGCAAGGGTGTTGCGTCCTGCTAACGCCGTTAAGAGCCGCCGATACATGGCGTCGGGCAAGTTCTCGGCGTAGAAGGGATCGGCGGCGTAGTCAATGCGGGAAATATCGATTTCAGAAATCACAAAGCCGTCAGGATAGCGGCCATCGGGTCGCCCGAGAATGCGACGCCCTTCGCGCATGTAGGGATATTTGGAGAGACCGTGAACGGTGCCCATGGGAGAATCTAGACCGCTCAGGAAGGTGTGGTTGGGATGGCGTTCCTTCACACCCTCACCCAGTTGGGAATCCGTGACGCCATCCACCAGCCAGTGGAAGTAGCCCAGGGAGATTTCTTCGCCGCGACGCAGGGTTTCCACCCGTAGGCCTCCTAGCCAGCCGCCCGGTTCGAGTTGCCCAAGCGATCGCAATTGATCTTGGGTATAGATCAGATTGTCTTCCGCCGTGCCGGGGCGGTAGTCATTGCCCCAGGTCCAGTTCTGCATGGAAATATCACCGACAGCCACCTCATAGTCATAAATACTGCGGTCGGTGCCTTGGGGTTGGGGATCTTGGGCCAGAATGCGACGGTAGGTAAAAACCAGATCGAAATCGGCTAGACGGGTTAGCTCGTAGCTGTAGTAGGGTTCGTACTGGGGATAAAAATCTGGCGGTTCGTGAACCTGGGGTTCTTCGGTGGACTGCATGGCAAAGGTGTAGGTAAACCCTTGGGTGCAGTAGGGATCGTCGGTGGGACTGGAGGAGGAGGGTTCTTCGTAGGAGAGGGCGTCAATGCCTAGCTGGTGGGGCAGATCTGCCAAGGCAATCAGCTCTCCAGTTTCGGTCGCTTCCACCACATACCAATCAGCGACGCGATCGCTCTCTCCCTCGGGAATCAGGGGTTCGAACTGCAGAATAGTTTTCGTGAAGCGATCGGAGTCGGCGTAGGTATAGGCATCCTCTAGGATGTTGGATAGGTGAAAGGTATTGAGTGGTGGGGCGTCGGGGGCAGGCTGGTGCTGAATGGCGATCGCGCTGCGGATTTGGCGATCGCGAATGTCTAGATCCTTGATGACGGTATTGGGAAACCAGTGCAGGGTGCCCTCTCCCTCTCGTTCGGCATCCTCCAGCATGTCCGCTAGCAGGTAATGGCCATCGAAGGGATAGAAACAAGACTCGCTGACCCAACAATCTCCAGGGTTGATGCGTCCATAGTGACGACGGATGCGATCGCGTAATTCCAAATAGCCTCGGGAATAGAATTGCTCCAGTCGTTGGGTGGTGCGTTCATCAAGAGCGGAGGTGCCTTGGGACGAAATCTGCCCGCCCATCCAGTCGGTGAGGTCGGTCAGGCAAACGGTGCGTCCTGCCAATAGCCCTTCATAGGCCGTCGCCACACCGGCTAATCCGCCTCCAACCACCAGAATCTCACAGGCGATGGTGGCATCGGGTAGGCGAGGCGGGGTGGCGATCGCCCCTTGGGGCAGCAGGGCGGCCATGACGCCAGCCAGGGTAAGGGGCAGCCAACGCCCAGCCAAAGCCAGTGGGAAACGTTTTGTCATACAGGTCGCCAGTCAAAAAGGGTAAGACATCTAACCCTATGATGCCTGATGGATCCAAGGGTTTCATCCTCCGATCGGGGCGATCGCCTAGGGATCCTGAGGCTCAAATGCCCATAGGTTGCCGCCTGAGTCTGCCATAGGGCTGAGGGTGCCTTGGCTTTCCAGAACGGTTGTTAATGCCGCCGATGGCCGAAACACAAAGAGCGATCGCTCCTCGTTAGCGAGATCGAACGCCGATAGATCAGGTGGTTGGGTGAGCAGCAGCAGGAAAACCTCATTCTCCAGATCATGGCTCAGCCCTAGGAGATCGCCTCGATTGGTGAAGGTATCCCCCACATCGCTGATCAAGACGGTAGGCTGAGCTTGGTTAAGATAGCTGACAATTTTGTCATTCGGGTAACTTAAATCCTTGCTCCACCAACTGGTTGCCATGCTGCTCATGGTGTTGGATACAATACTGGCCGTGAGCAGAACGGGCAACACCCAGCGCCGTCCCTGGGTTTTACTGAGCACAAAATCTTGGGTGAGCCAGTAGGCAACCACGAGCTGTATGGCTGGAAAGCAAGGATTGAGGTAGCGGGTGATGGCCGATCGCTGACCGCCCAGAATCAGATCGGGCAGAGCGATTAAGATAAATGGAACAACGCCCATGGTGAGCAGAAACAGCCACACCGGTAAAGCCGTGCGGCGACAGATCCTGTAGAATCCTCCCAGAATCAGCACCAGGAACGGCAGCCGCAGCAGAAAGGTCATGGGGTTTTCAAACCCAAAGTCTAGGTCAATAAATAGACTGGTAAAGCTGAGCAGCCAGAACTTTGCCAGACGGTCTAGCCCCATGGGGCTGCTTGTCCAGCTTGAAGTGGCAACCACCTGCCCCACATTGGTCATAAAGACCCAGAGCCACGGTGCAAAGAGGAGAAAAGCGATCGCCATTGCTGCCCCATAGCCCCAGAGGGGTTGCCAGCGACTGCCATGCTTCAGTCGGGCAAAGGTGCCCCTAGCTGGCTCAGCGGCACAGCGCCCCACAACATAGAGCCCATGGGCTATCCAGGTGAGGACAATTAAGGGTTGGGTGTAAAGCCCGGCGGCAACGGTGAGGGCATACAGTCCCCATAACCATCGATAGCGCTGGCGAGCTGCCCGCAGCAACAGCCAACTGCTGAGAATAATCAAAAACGTTTGTAAGCTATACTGACGGCTAGTTTCAGCAAATAAAATATCAAAGGGTGACAGGGCCAGCAGCACGGCGGCGATCGCCCCTACTAATCGTGATTGAAACAGCTCTGCCCCAAGAAGATACATGGCAGGCAACGAAAAGAGGCTGATCACAGCGGCGAGGGCGCGGCTGGCGGCAACCGATCCACCAAACCACTGCATCCAAAATCGCGCCATCACAAAATAGAGCGGCGGGTGTTGAGGGACATCCACGGCCAGCGATCGCACCGTATCGGCGACCGTACTACCGGGTTTAATGGTTTGAAACTGCTGCAGGCTAGGAGCCGCAACAAGCTGATTTTGAAACAGCGCCTCATCAACTTCAATGCCGAGATAGCCCGCTGCCCGTAGAGACGTGTAGGCCTCGTCGTGCCAGTAGATTTTGCCATCAAGACTGACAAATCGAAACAGGATCCCTAGCAGAAGGAGAGTCGCCAGGGCTAGCTTCAGCCAACCGGGACTCATGCGCCATGATGTTAGAGTACTCAAATCATTCTGACTCCACGATCGCATCGGTCATCGCTACTAGTTTAATGCCCAAGTTGCAGGCCATGATGCTGAACATCTAGATTGGGTAACATTCCCCAGCCATGGACGGCGCATCTCATCCTAGAGCCCAGCTCGGGCCAAAGCTGCGTTGTAGATCGCCTCGTTCGCCTGGACTGATTTGAACAAATCGACGATGGGACGCGGATAGTCTACCCCCATCTGCAGGTGCGATCGCCGCTGTTCCTCCGCACTGAGCTTCCAGGGTTCATGGACTTTACCGGCGGGCACCTGGGCGAGTTCTGGCAACCAATGCTTGGCATACTGTCCGTCGGCATCATAATCCTTGGACTGTTTAGCAATATTGAAATAACGAAATCCGCGAGCATCATTGCCCACGCCCGCCGTGTAGTTCCAGTTGCCCCAGTTACTGCAGACATCATAGTCAATCAACAGCGACTCAAACCACTCTGCCCCCATACGCCAGTCGATGCCGAGATTTTTGGTGAGAAAGCTGGCCACATTCTGCCGACCGCGATTGGACATAAACCCGGTCGCCGCCAGCTCGCGCATATTGGCATCCACCAAGGGAAACCCGGTTTTACCCTGGCACCAGAGGTCAAATCGTGGCCAATCCTGTTTCCAATTTATGGGTAACTGCCGCAGTCCTGATGGATAAAAAACGCGATCGCCATGTTTGACGCAGATAAACCGAAAATAATCCCGCCACAGCAGTTCAAAAATAAGCCAATAGGTCGAGTCATTGCTTACCCGCTCCACTTCATAGCGCTGCACCTCCGCCGCAATCCAGCGAGGAGATAAGCAGCCTAGCGCGAGCCAAGGCGAAAACTTAGAGGAATAATCTGCCCCCAGCATCCCGTTCCGCGTTTGCTTATAGCGCCGCAAACAGTCCTGCGTCCAGATATAGTGCTGAAGGCGATCGCGCCCGGCCGTCTCGCCTCCATGAACGTTCCACACCTGTCGCTCATCCATGGCTGGGGTGTCTAGTCCCCAATCTTGAAGCGTGGGTAGAATGCCTATGTCTAGATTTTCAGGTAGGGCTGGCAGGTGAGTAGGCGCTGGATAAGGTAGGTTAATGCAAGAGGATTTTTCTACCTGCTTACGAAACTGAGTAAAAATCTCCGGCGTCTGAGCTATCTCAAAGGGCAGGTCATCGGGATGATAGAGTGTCGCTCCCCAGAACGATCGGCACTCAAGCCCCAAAGACGTCAGCCCTGTGGATACCTGCTGCTCAACCTGTAATTCTTCCGATGTAGCTTCTTGGTGATAATAAAGAGCGATCGCCCCCACCTGCTGGGCCAGTTCTGGAAGCACGTCCTCCGGTTTCCCACAGCGCACAATCAGGTCACGGCCAAGAGCCCGCCACTGCCGCCGCAACTCCGCTACGCTCTCCAGCAAAAACTGTGCCCGAAACGCCCCTGTTTTAGGAAAGCCAAAGGCGGTTTGGCCAAACTGGCGAGGATCAAAGCAGTACACCGGCACAAGGGGCGATCGCTCCTTCAGGGCACGGTGCAGGGGCTCATGATCGTGCAGGCGCAGATCGTTGCGATACCAGATGAGAATGGGAGCTGTCACGGCAGGTGTTTCCAACGCGTTAATCAGGGAGCGATCGCTCCTCTTTGATGATGATAGAATGCTTTACAGAAGTTTACAAATGGCGATTTAAGAAGAACCCAAGGGCATGGCTCCAATATAGGCAGGCCGTGTATCCATGAAGACTCTAGGGATGGAGTCTGCTAAGGTTGCATAGTCGTCTTGAGGGGCAATATGATAGGTGTACTATTTCTAAACGGTACGGATATCTGGCTCCCGTCTTGAGGGCAATTAGAATGTATCGCTTGAGTTGGGAAAGCGTTGATAACTTCCCCATTGCGTATGGTGACCAGCCAGTTTTGAGGTGGCAACATGTCTACCCAAGTTACTATTACCTTGTCAGATGAGGCGTATCGTCGGGCTGAACGCTTTGCGAGGCTTGCCAATCAAGACGTTCTTACGGTCTTAGCCAACACGATTGACAGCGCCATTCCCTTGGTGAGTGATGCGGGTGCAGCGCTGGAACCCATGGCAGAGCTTACGGATGAACAGGTTATTGCTTTCGCTAATCTGCAACTTGAGCCGTCCCAGGATGCACGATTGAGCGAACTGCTTGATCAACAGCAAGCTGGACTCTTGGATTCCCAGAAGAGTGACGAATTAACGGCTCTGATGCAGGTCTATCAGGAAGGATTGCTGAGAAAAGCAACGGCTCTGAGTGAGGCGGTTAAACGAGGGCTAAGGGAACCGTTAGATTCGTGAATCCCATTCCTGAATCGATGCGCCAGCGGGTGCGGCAGCAAGCAGGCGATCGGTGCGGCTACTGCCGAAGCCTGCAAAAATATGTTTTGGGCGTTTTGGAAATTGAGCATATTCTTCCCAAGGTAGCCGGCGGCTCGGATCAGGAAGACAATCTTTGGCTGGCTTGCCGTCTATGTAATTCCTACAAAGGCGTCCAAACCCAGGCTCAAGATCCGGTGACCGGCGATACAGTAAGGCTGTTCAATCCTCGCCATGACCGTTGGCGTGATCATTTTATCTGGACAAATCAGGGAATTTACGTGGCTAGGTTAACGGCAATCGGACGAGCTACGGTGATCGCATTGCGACTCAATAACCCTTATGCTGTGGCTGTGCGGCAAGCCTGGATCTCTGCCGGGTGGCATCCTCCTGTTGAACCTTCATCCTAGGAGCGATCGCCCCCCTGTTAAGGGTTAACTAGGGCGATCGCTCTTCTTCCTCAACGCTTAGGACTCCTTTGATTTAGCCTCCAGCACTTCTAGGCGACTGCGGAGATCCTGATTATCTTTCTTCAGTTGATCTAGCTCTTGCTGTAGTTTCTTCACGGCCTTATCCTTGCCGATAGCATCTCGCACCTTTTGGATAAATTCCTCAGCCCGGCGGCGCACCCGACCATCGGGGGTTTGATCGGCCAAGGATTGGAGAATCGCGATCGCTTTCGGTGTTTCCATGCTGCCTAGGGCGCTGGCGACTGACACTTGGGTGAGGAAGAAAGACTCCCCAGCGAGTTCATCGAGGCGATCGAGGATGCGCTGAAGGTTGGTGTCGGACTGGCCGCTAGCAATGACGCCGAGAGCCCGGATAGCAGCCAGGCGAAGGGCTTGGGGAACGCCGAGGGCAGTGTAGTGCAAAATCAGATCCAGAGCCGCTTCGGAGGTTTTGAGTTTGCTCAGACCGGCGATCGCCCCACTGCGCACGGTTTCATTCCATCCAGCGCGGGTTTCCAACACCGACCGCAGCAGCGCCAGCACCTCATCTTGCTTCGACTCACCATTGAAGTCGCTGGTGGCGACGTGGGCGATCGCTCCCATGGCTGCAGCCTCCACGTAGTAGCTGGCATCTCCCTGCTCAACCACGGGCTTCAGAGCATGGTAGCTGGCCAAAGTTTTGATTTTGCCGAGGGCAGAGACGACGGCGCGGCGTACCCTAGCTTCAGAATCCTGAAGTCCAGTCACCAGCGCCTCCGTAGCTTGATCGAGCTTGATGCTGGCCAGGTGATCCGCCACCTCGGCCCGCACGCCCCAGAACGGATCCGATTGCAGTGCCTCGGTCAGGGCCCGCACGCCTTCTAGTCCGCCTTTCTTAGCGATCGCTTCTGCCGCAAACATGCGAGAGAGGGGATCGGGATCGGATTTGAGCTGGGCTTTCAGTTCTGCCAACGGATAGTCTAGAGTAACGGTCTTGAGCGTATGATTGCCTACGTCGAAGCTGACAAACTGGGGCTTCTTGGGCAGCGGTAGATAGAAGGTTTGCTCCCGCTCATGGAGGCGCAGGGTGAATACCGTGGGATCTGAGGGGCGATCGTTGTAGCCAAAGCCAATGGGCATCTTCAGGTCAAATAGACCATTGGTGCTGGGGGTATCGCCATCCTGGGCTTGGGTTTGAGTCACCGTCAGCTTTGCCAGTTGGCTATCATTATCCCAACTGTAGGACACCTTGAAGTCAGGATGCCCGCCGCGAAATACGTATTGATCAAATAAGAACTGTAGGTTGCGACCGGTGGTTTTATCAATCGATCGCAGCAGATCGATAGTCTCTACGGTTTGATGGGCATGGTCGTTGACAAAAGCGTGAATCGCTCGGGTAAAGAGGTTATCTCCCAACTCCCGGCGGATCATGTGATAGACGCAGGCTCCCTTTTCGTAGATATGGCGATCGTAGAGTTCGATCGCTTCTCGATAAATATGGGTGACCATGGGGCGGCGATAGCGGGAACTGTCTTCGCTCAGATAGCTGCGGGCTTCATTCAGCCGATAGTAGGCTGCTTCATCGGCCCCATACTCGCGCTCTGTCCACATTACTTCCGAATAGGTCGCCATGCCTTCCTTCACCCAGGCATGAGACCAATGCTTAATTACCACCAAGTCGCCAAACCATTGGTGGGCCAGTTCATGGGCAACTAAGCTTTCCGAACCCCGGTTATCAATAGCAGCCCGTTCATCAATCAGGCAGCGATCGGTGAGTAAGGTCGTCGAGGTATTTTCCATGCCGCCGAAGATAAAATCCTCAACGCAGACCTGGGCATATTTCGGGTAAGCATAGGGATAGCCGTAGGCCTGGCTAAAGAATTCAATCATCTGGGGCGTCTTGCCCATGGTGCGGCGGGCGTCCGCTTCCCGTCCCTTTTCGACGTAGTAGGTGACCGGCTTGCCGTTCCACTCGTCCCGCAGCTCTGCAAAATCACCTACGGCCAAGGTCATGAGGTAGGTGGGATGGACTTCCTGCTGGCTCCAGTGGAAAATCTTAAAGTCGCCGTCTTCCTGGGTTTCGATCAGTTCGCCGTTGGAAATCGCCATCAGTGGCTTGGGCACCCGCACCCGAATTTCTGACGTGGCCAACTGTCCCGGATAGTCAAAACAGGGGAACCAGTAGCGGGAATCTTCATCCTCGCCCTGAGTCCACACCTGAGTTGCTTTGTTGGGATAGTGTTCATCCGGCGCGATGAAATAGAGCCCTCGTTGGGGATGTTCCACCCGGTAGGCGATCGCCACGGTGAAGACCTGTCCGGCGCGAGTGGGTGTCAGTAGGCGAATGCTGAGGGATTCCCCATCATAGTCAAAGGGCTGGGCAACGGGGCCGACCTGTACTGTGTCAATCTGGAGATCTACCGCGTCGAGGGTGAGCTGCTCAATACCGTCACAAATGGGCTGGATCTGGATGCTGCAGGTGCCCTGATAGCGTTGGTTGGGGATATCGAGGTTGAGGTCGAGGCGGATGTGCTGAACTTGTCCGGGGCGATCGGGGTTGTAGTGAGGTTTTGCGCCGGGCAGTTCAAAGGACTTATGTTTTGGGGTTTCGGTGTCCAACCATCCTTCAAATTGGCTATGCAACATGCAATCTTTCTCCGCTATGGTCTCTATTGAGCGACTAAACTTTTAGGATAGACCGGTTCTACACAATCGTGCTTGTTTCAGGCGATCGCTTGTTCCTGTGGAATTCCCTGCGATAATAGGCCTGTCAGCCTATCCTAGACGATCTATTGCCCAGACATCGTTTAGCGATAGATGGTATCCTCCTTCTCTGTCAATTTACGTTTTCACTACCGTTTTTATTCCACGTTATCGTCCTATGACATCCGCTCTTAATCCCTCGACCGCCAACTCCTCCGCCCTTGGCCCAGTGTCTCAACTGGTGAATGGCATTTTGTCCATCAAGCCCCTGGCCCAACTTGCGAAAAGCCGCGCCCGCTCCATGATGATCAAGCGAGCCGAGTTGATTGGTGTCTATTGGCCCCAGGAAGTTGCCCAGTTGCGATCGCGGGGTGGCCAGGCGGATCTGTCGCCAGAATGGGACGCGGAGCTAGCGGCAGTCACCAATCCCGAGGTCGTCTACCCCGACTATTACCTACAGTCTTTCCATGCCTACGACGAAGGTAATCTAGGCTGGGAACCGGCTATGGAAGTGGAAGTAGCTGCCTATGCGGTGCATTCTCGTGTATGGTCGAAGCAGGAAATCGCCGATGGCGATGCGCGGCTGCGGGAGAGTTATCACACCCTGCTCAAAGCAGCGTTGCCCAATCCGCCCAAAGATATCCTTGACCTAGGCTGTAGTGTGGGTATGAGCACCTTTGCGCTGCAACAAGTTTTCCCTGAGGCA
>DATNRH010000614.1 GCA_036703605.1 Candidatus Obscuribacterales bacterium
AGCAGTCTCATACACTAGACATAAACAACGAGCGAATGATGAGGCGATCGCCCCTAGTTCCCAGAGCAATCGCCACGATGAACGTCATGACTGAGTCTAGAGAGAAGCGATCGCCCCTTTCTAGGCATGGTGATAAGTCGCGCCTATGAACTAGGCTGTAACTTGAATTCTTAACGTCAGGCTGAGAAAACCCCATAGCTACATCAAGCAGTACAGCTTTTCTAGCCTTCTCATGGGTGCCCCGATGTGCCTCGGGTATAGGTGGGCAACCATCGAGGTGTGCCCTGTCTCTCAGAACTCTGCCTCCAAGGTCTAGATTGAAGACCTGGTTGACTCAAAAAACTCGAAGACCCTCTTGCTCCCCTGCTCCCACAAGGAGAGAACGAATTGGAGGATGAGGAGCAAAGATGGGTCTGCCAATTGGATGGAAGACACTGATCATGCACGACGTAACTCAAACGGTGGCTCATCCGTACCTCGCAGATGGATATGAATCGAACTTACAGCGGCGGGCATCCTGGCTTAGAGACTCATCATGCATCTCATCACAGTTGCGGGACAGCGCCGGATTCTCACCGAACTTTCCCCCTTACGTTTAGTGGCTGCTTCCCACTAAAACCAGCTTTGTTCTAAGCCTATCACAGCACCTATGGGTTCTAGCCGTCCTTGCTTCCCATCCAATGCTCTCTCACGTTGGGAGACAACAGAAACTTCACACCCAACAGCAACCATCCTGAAAATCGGATTGCTACAATCAGGGGATCACGTGAATCTACGCAATTGATCAACATGACTTGTCTCTTTTTCTGAACAATTCAAGACAAGATCTTTAAGTGTTGAATCATGATAAACAGTATCCACCATTACAATTTTGAGGGGGAATCCATTGAATGTCCCCCCATATATTCTTGTGATCAGGAGATTTTGAATGCTACGAAGATTTACGGAGCTCATGGGTCGTCACTGGCAAACGGTTTTGAGTTTTTCATTGGGACTATGTCTATGTTTTGGGCTTGCAGTCGTCAGTACGCCCACCACAGCGCAATCGATCACCTCTGGACGGGTGACCGAAATTTTAGACAGCGATCAGGTCTATATCCAAGAAGCGATCGCTCGGGTGAATGATACGGCTAGCCAAGGGCAGCAAGTGCGCACCGGCAGTGCCCGCGCGCAAGTTAACTTCAACACAGGAGCAGTAGCTCGTCTAGCCAGCAACTCTGTATTGACCATTGGACAATGCGCCAATTTACAGCGCGGCACCCTACTGGTGAATGGTTCGATCAATGGCTGCACCCCCTCTACCCTAGCTGGGGTAAGAGGTACGACCTATTTGCTATCCGTTGATGAGGCAGGACAGGAGACTATTCAGGTGCTAGAGGGTGAAGTGACCCTGAGCAAGCAGGTGGCGGTCGATACGGCCCCAGATACCGCTCCATTAGAGACTTCAGATGGTACATCGGATGTCAACCAGGATTCCATCACCTTGATGGCGGGGGAAAAGGTTCAAACCACAGAAGGTGAAGACTTTGGCACCGTGGAGCGTATGACCGCGAATGACTTCATTGAAATTCTGCTGGGAGAATTATTTGATGCATTTTCGGGAGAACTACCAGGCATGGATCAAATTCGTGAGAGCTTTACCCAGCTCTTCCCTGGTGTGCCGTATCCCAGCGGCATCTCACCGATCGAGTCTATAGCTCCTCCTCGACCTAGCCTACCTTTCTAGAGTTGAAGATGGTGGGATCAGCTGGATCCATGATTCTAAACTCTTTTTGATGAGGGCGTTGTTGAGTACGGCTATCCATCTTGTTGGCCTTCCTGAGGGGCAGCAGGGGGGGCACCCCAGCCTAGATGATGGCTTGATAAGCAGCGCCTTCTTACGGTCTAGTAGCTCCCCGCCATGCATTGCCTGCTTACTAAACAGGTAGACCGTAGGTGGACTTCAATAAACCTTCTTGTAGGATGCTGTTAGGCGAAGCCGTAACGCACCGTCAACTTTTAATGGGGGATTCCCAATCCTGTTGGAATAGACCTCATCGGTAATTAGTTGCTCGACATCCAAATAGATGTAGTAGCTATAAGATCGATCAGTTTCGGGCTAAGAATTGATTGCTTTTCCTAATTCCGATTAAGTCCAATATTCACAGCTGGGATGTCTTGCCTTCGATCCCCCGCCTTGCCAAAAGGGCGACAAGGCGGCTACTGACATCTGGGTGCTGCCAAAGCGTTGGATGACTAGCGTGTCTAACTGGATTAGATATTGCTATCCATCAACAGAGCTTTCGGCTTAGTCATACTAAATTCGTAAAGATAAAGACTGCAATAAGGGTTTTATTACCATGTTACGCCGTTGTTTATTGAAATTTAAACCCAACCTATCGTCTAAGAGTACATCTGGCAGACGTAAGATAAGTCTTATTTACTTAAGTTATGTGATAATTGGATGCATCACGCTTGGTAGCACTGCGCTAACGGCTACTAACCATCCCTTAACCCAGCTGATCGAAAAGCGATCGCAAATCATATTTTATCGATTGCGTGGGGTTGTGACACCGCCCGACGACATTATTATTCTAGCTATCGATCAAGCATCTCTGATCCAAGGAGAATTTTATACATCGAAACCAGAACAGTATGCAGATTTAGCTCCCATCCAAAGCTGGCCCTGGCAACGTCGTGCCTATGCGATCGCCCTTGATCGTCTCATGCAGGCGAGGGCGCGATCGGTATCCCTAGATGTATTATTTCTAGATCCTAGTTCTTACGGAGTTGAAGACGATCAGAGTCTAGAGCAGGCCCTGCAAGCCTATGGCGATCGCATTGTTCTAGCAGGATTCTATGATGCCTACAGTCATGACGGTAATCTTACCCATCAACTAGCTCTGCCCATTCTATGGGGTTCCGAAGATAATTATCACGGACATATTAACGTCATTCCAGGGGTGGATGGCCGCATCTATGACCAGCCCAGTCGCTATTATGATGAGGTCATTGCCTCGCCTCTTCCGCAACTTCCAAGTTTTGCCGAGGCTAGCCTACAAGCTGCCGAACGAACAGCAGTACTTCCTCCCAATATGGCAAGGTCGGAACTCTACTACTATGGCCCTGGCGGTAGAACATTTCGCCAAGTGCCATTTTGGGAGATTTTAGATCCGGTGACCTGGGCTAGGCATCAGCGGCAAAGAACGTTTGACAACAAGATTGTATTAATTGGCGCAACGGCCGTCAGTTTAGAAGATTTAGTCCGCACTCCCTTCGATGATCACACCCCCGGTGTTGAACTCCATGCTACGGCGATCGCCAATTACTTGCAGGGAAAAGTCGTCACCCATTGGCTGCCCCGTCCAGGCTATGATGCCGTCTTAGTGTTGATGATCACCGGCAGTAGCGGCATCCTCTTGTGGGTTGTTCGTAAGGCGTCCCGTCAGGTGGTGGCAACCCTGGTTCTGTTTCTCAGTTGGGCAAGTATTAGTTATATTATCTTTGTTGTGGGCAGGCATAGCTTACCCACCATGATTCCCCTAGGAGCGATCGCTCTTAGTGGTTCGACGGCGATCGTCGCCAATTCAATTCAAAGCCAGCTTGAGCAGCAACGATTACGCCGCACGTTAGAACGATACGTAGCCTCTCCCATCGTGCAGGAAATTCTCACTCACTATTCTGAGGACTACCAGTCCTTACTCAAGGGTAAGCGCCTCAATGCTACGATTCTATTCTGTGATATTCGAGGGTTTACGACTCTATCGATGAACTCTGATCCAGAAGCCCTCGTAGAGCAACTCAATGAATATCTAGATGTGATGGTCGAAGTGATTCTGAATGCAGGTGGTACGGTGGATAAATTCATTGGCGATGCGATCATGGCAGAATTTGGATCACCGCTATCTCAAGGAGAACGGACAGATACACTCAATGCTGTACGAGCTGTGTTAGAGATGCGTAAGGCATTGGTTCATCTGCAAGCTAAGTGGCAAGATGCGGGAAAACCGATCTTATTTAACGGCATCGGCTTAAATTTTGGTGAAGTCGTTGCTGGTGATATTGGTTCATTGCGCCGTAGAGAATATGCAGTTATTGGTGATACGGTCAATATTGCTAGCCGGGTGGAAGGCATGACCCGTAAGTTCTGGACAGATATCCTAATCACGGATTCTGTCTACCAGTGGGTGAAGGATGAGGTGAATGTGGTGTGTGTAGGCAATCATCCCCTAAAAGGACGAGAACGCAATACCGTACGTCTCTATACCCTGGTTGGCATGAAGGGTGATGATCCATCGCTATACCGAACGGTTCATCA
>DATNRH010000615.1 GCA_036703605.1 Candidatus Obscuribacterales bacterium
TCACCAACATGTCCATAGGCGTCGGCGGCATTGCTGGTAGCAGCACGGATCAACTCATCGGTAGGTACCACATCTTTTCTAAGGTGGAATTCATTGAGTTGATGACGCTGCATACGGCCTAGAAGATCAGAACCGTAGAGCATCTTAACACCGTGTCGCTGGGCCATTTCGAGCGCTTTTCCACCTGCGTCGAGTACATCAAAGACCTTGCGCTGCAGATGCTCAGCCATACCGGCTTCGACTCCTTCCTTGGCCAGAGCGTCGTATGTGGAGAGAGTCGGCGTCAAATAGGCATCGTGCTTGAGGAACAACCGGCAGCTCTCCTCATCCATCAGGTTGCCGTGTTCGATGGTCTTGACGCCTCGGGGGATTAAACGATTGATGGCACGCGCAGTATAAGCATGTGCCATGGTATAGATGTTGGCAGCCGTGGCTTCCTCGACGATAGCGTCGATTTCCTCGAGAGAAAACTGGGTGCTATCGATGCGATCAGTGGGTGATGAGACACCGCCCGACGCCATGATTTTGATCTGGTTGGCACCCTTACGGATCTCATCACGGGCGGCCCGGCGGACTTCGCTGACTCCGTCGCAGACCCGGCCTAGCCCGGAGCAACAGAAGCAGCCTTCGAAGGTGTTCTGCCCGGGGCCTCGCATGTCTGCGTGGCCGCCTGTCTGGGAGAGTGCATTCCCTGCGTACAAAATGCGCGGGCCAATCAGGCTGTCTTCGTCCACGGCCTTGGCTAGGCCGTGGTCAGCACCTCCGGCGTCTCGCACGGTGGTGAAACCACGCATCAGCATGGCTTCGAGCAATTCGCTGGACTTGGCGCCGACGTAGAAAGGAGAGAGTGTCTCGAGCAGGGCAAAATTTGGCGTTATGGCTGTGACGTGCACATGGGAGTCAACCAGGCCGGGCATCAGGAACTGGCCCTGGATATCTATTACTTGATCGTCTTGACCTTCTAATGGTGAGTCACTGACGGCGTCAATGCGTCCATCCTTTACCCGAACCTGCTGGTTCGCGAGCACCTTTCCGTTACGAGTATCGATGACGTTGGCGTTGATGAAGCGTGTCGTTGTCATTGGAATTCCTTGTGAGTGTGTCAGTAGTGGCGTCAGAACATTTTCTGTGGGAGATAGAGTGACAATGCTGGGATCAGCACGATCAGCAACAGGGCGACGATGTCCATTACGATGAACCAACTCACGCCCCTGAAGACTTCAGATAGGGTGACACTGTTGCCTAGGGCGCCCTTGATGACATAGACGTTGAGCCCGATCGGTGGGGTTACCAAGCCAACTTCGAGCAGCTTGACGACGATGATGCCAAACCACACCAAGTTGAGGTCTGCACCTTGTACCAACGGCAGGATCAGGGGAAGAGTGAGCAGAAGCAGACCGATGGAGTCGATGAACATGCCCAGCACGAGGTAGATCAGTGCCACAGCGAGAATGATCCACCAGGTCTCCGTGCTCACACCGAGAATCAGCTCGGAGAAGGCAGCGGGTACGCCGCTCATGGCCAGAAAGCGAGTGAAGAACAGCGAACCGATCAGGATGATGAAGATGCTGGCAGTGCTCACCGCAGTCCGTACAAGGGCTTCTCTCAGTGCAGCAGTGGTCAGGGTGCGTCGAGCCAAAGCGATCAACGCGGCAATAGTGGTACCCACTGCCCCGGCCTCGGTGGGCGAGAAAATGCCCAGGAAGATCCCGCCCAGAACCGAACCGATCAGTAACGGCAACGGCCAGATATTCTTGAAGGCGTCCCATTTTTCGTCCCAGGTGGAGCGCACATCTGAGTCGCCGGCCAGGCTGGGATTAAGCTTGGTCCGGACCATGATCATAGCAATGTAGAGCAGCGCCGAGAGCACGCCTGGAATAAAGCCAGCCATGAACAGCTGACCCACCGAGACCTGAGCGTAAACTCCATAGAGCACCAGGAGCACACTAGGGGGAATCAGGGAGCCCAAGGTTCCAGAGGCCGCCACGGTCCCCGTAGCCAGGCCCTTATCGTAATTGTGCTTCAGCATCTCGGGGACGGCGATGCGCGACATGGCCGCTGACGTGGCAACGCTAGACCCTGAGGCTGCAGCGAAAAAGGCCGAGGCCATCACGCTGGCAACGGCCAATCCGCCGGGCAGCCTCGCCAGGTAAAGGCGCATGGCATGGAACAGGCCTTGGGTCATGTGGGTGGTGGTACACAGATACCCCATGAACAGGAACATCGGCGCGGCGGTCAACTCCCAAGTACCGGCGAAATCAAACGGGGTTGCGGAGATCATTCCCCAGGCAACGCGCACGCTGATCATCTCACTAATGCCAATGATCGAGACCAAGCCAAGAGCGATGCCGATTGGTACGCGCAGGGCGATCAGGGTCAAGGCAATGGCAATGCCTGCCACACCTATCTCGAGGTTACTCATCAGGAAACTCCTACGGGGCTTGGCGAAGTCGCAGCGCCTTGATCATATTGGCGAGGATTGCCAGGCACATAGCCGCAAAGCCAACCGGTAGTGCCCAGCGGCTAGGCCACAAATAGAATTTGAAGTTGGCCATGGCGGTTTCGAGTCGTAGCGTGGCGCTCAATGCATCAAGGTAACTCTGGTAGCAAAGCATGCCGAAATAGATCAGGCCGAGTGAGCCAGCGAATAGGTAAAACGTTAGCTGTAATGCAAGAGGGAGTCTTCCGACTACCACATCGACACTGATGTGCTCATGCTGAAGTTCGACATAGGCTAGCGGAAGGAAGACGACGGCGACCATATAGTAGAAAGAGACAACTTCCAAGGTGCCGGGGAAAGATTTCCCATATATGTATCGCAGCCCCACGTCGAGCGAGACATGCAGTGCCATCAGCACAAGGAACATAGCCGAAAGCACCAGAGCACTCTTGGCCACCCATTCAGCAAGGGTCTCGAAAGTTCTGGCTATCATTCCTGCTCTCTCTCTCTTTGGTGTCCGAGGCGGAAAACCCCAAGTCAAGCAGGGTCTGTTTCCAGAACATCAGCATGTCACGATAGAGTTCGGGGTCATTACGCCATATGCTCTGTGCTCCCATGCCTCGCATCATGCACAAGGTGGCGTTTAAGGCTACCCGCTTCTCATGTGAGCTGTGCTCGGAATTCGCGACCAACTGCTCCCAGATCCGCTCCAAGGAATCATTGAACCTTGCCGCCAGTGGCAACAGCACCTCCATAATGGCGGGATCAGTGCGCGCATTAGTGAGGTATTCAAGAGTCACCATGTACATGTCACCCTTAAAATGTTCATGAAGTGACTTCAGGAAATTATCAAAATTTAATTCGCCAGCTTTGACCCTCATCGCCATGTCTCTAACGCTTCCAACCTCGCGATTGAGGAGGTCTTCTAGTGCGGCTTGCATCAATGATGTCTTAGATGGGTAATGATGCACCAAGGCGCCACGAGATACTCCGGCCTGGCGTGCGACGTCAACTGTTGAAGTGGCACGAATACCCTTTACAAGAATGCACTCGATCGTTGCTTGCGTGATCCGGGCTTGAGTCTGACGTGATTTTTCTTCTTGAATGTGGCGCTTCATCATAACACCCCTCTAAACCGTGGCCGCCTCATTGAGGCGGCCTTGGTCTCGCCGGAGTTAGTAAATACCATAATCCGCAGGCAACTTATTGTAGATTTCCTTCATCGCCAGTTCGGCCAGAGCTTCTTCGTCTTCTCGATCTACCGTGCCGACCAAATCTTCCCATTTATTGTATGTGGCAATAAATCCGTCGATAAGAGCCTCAGGGTCCTCGACTCCAAACTCCTCACCAGCCTTATTGTATACATTCAAAAGGGCCTCTTCCCGGAATTTTTCTACAGAAGCCATTAGATCTTCACCGGGCTCGTAAATATTCCCCCCCTTCGACTGAGCTTCTTCCATTGCAGCATCTGCAGCACCAAGGTATTGGACAATCATGCGAGTCATGGCCTTGGCACTGGCTTCTTTGAACACATCTCGCTGCTCGTCACTGAGACCGTTCCAGAAGCCTGAATTGAAGCCCCACTGAGGGCCTGACCAATACATACCAGTGGGCAGTAGCGTTGTGTGCTCAGCAACTTCCCACAGTGATCGATCGACCAGATCATTGACTGCATTGGTTGCACAGTCCAGTGATCCTCTGTCGAGGCCACTATACATCTCGCTTGAAGGGACATTAACCGGTATGCCACCCGCCTCTTCCACCCAAGCAGAAACGGTAGATCCGGCAGTACGGATGCGTTTTCCACGTAGCTCTTCAAGGTTTCTGACAGGCTCCCGACACATTAGTACATACGGTGGTGTGGTGTATGCGCCGAGGTAGACAATATTCAACTCTTTCCACTCGGCAAGCTGGGTAGGATTGTTCAGACTAAAATCTGTTACGGCGAGAGCAGCGACCAGCGGATCGGAGTAATTGAACCCGAGTTCCTGAACAGCATTTGCCACCGGCATTTCGGAAGGAGTATAGATGGCAGCATGGTGAGCGACCTGGACGATGTTGTCCTGGATACCCTGCAGGCTGGCGCGTGGTGCCAGCAGAACAGTACCGGTGTAGACCTCAGGCTTCAGTTCACCATCTGAAAGCTGTTCCACCGTCTCGGCCCACTCGATGTAGCCGTAGCGGGAGAAAGGATGCTGTTGGTCGTAGAACGAGTTGGCAATGAATGAGGTCGAGGCTTGCGCTGTAGTGACGTAGACAGGAAGCGCCAGAGCAGCGACAGCTAGCGTCAGCGCATTGCGGGCAAAATTCATTTTGTTCTCCAGGCCGAGATGGTCGGCAGTTTGTTGCTATTGTGTTGTGTCATCTGGATGGCACGGTGCTAGATGGCAAACGCGCTTGATTAAATCTAGACTCTAGGTGTAAAAAAAACAAGCAGGTCTGTTTGTTTTTTTGTATGAGGGCACCCCTTGGGGATTCGTAACATAATGATAGTAAAGAAGAGTTACACGAACCTGGACTTTGCTGGCACTTGGCGCGGGATTCGCAAGATGCTGCCGTTGGCCGCTTTCACGGTAGCGTTTGGCTTAGCCTTCGGTGTGGCCGCCGTTCATCAGGGGCTGGCCGATTGGGAAACGATGCTAATGAGTCTTATTGTATTCGCCGCTCCATCGCAATTTGCTGCCTTGGAACTGTGGGGCCCGCCCCTGCCTCTGCTGGCTCTGGCAGCGATCACCCTGGCGATTCATACCCGGCATATGCTGATGAGTGCGGCGCTCTATCCCTGGCTCAAACCGCTGCCCCGGCGCCGGCAATTCGCAATGGTGATCCTGCTGACCGACTCTAGCTGGGCGATGGCACTGGGGGAGTATCATCGTGGAGAGCGTAACCTAGGCATTCTTCTCGGGGGAGGGATTGCGCTGTGGAGTGCCTGGGTAGTGGGCACTGCAATAGGGCTGGCCTTCGGTGGCGGGATCACCGAGCCGGAACGTTTCGGTCTCGACGTGATCATGCTGTGTTTTCTCCTGATGATCGTGGTAGGCGGAAATCCCCGTGCTGTGATGGTCCTGCCTTGGCTGGCAGCGGCAGTCAGTGCCCTGATGGCGTATTGGTGGCTACCGGCCTATCTCCATGTGATGGTCGGCGCTTTGACTGGCGGGATGGTG
>DATNRH010000616.1 GCA_036703605.1 Candidatus Obscuribacterales bacterium
ATAGATGTCGTCCCCTACAAAAATGCAGGCTATTCCGCCAGGTTCCCCATTACCGAAACCGCCAGCGCTGAATTAAGGATAATCCTGTCTACCGGGGAACCCATAGCAGCAGGGTCAAATGCCAAGATCGTGAATACAGGGTCTCTTTTTCCCGTTGCCGGGAACGGCAACACCTACTTCCAGGGACTACAAACACAGAACCTTGTCAGAGTAACCCTGCCAACTGGCAAGACCTGTGAATTTGATCTTCCCTATGATCCCACTGACGAGCCGCTACCCGACCTCGGTACCTTTGTATGCCACATTCTGCCAACCTAGATAAACAGGTTTTCAGTCGCCGTAGATCAGCGACAAGCTCCTTAACACTCTTTGCAGCGGCGATCAGCTTGCTGCTTATGGCGCCACTAGCCCACTCGCTGGCCAGCTGTTCCGTGTCTGCTAGCGGCGTGGCCTTTGGCAACTACCTCTACACCGCGGCATCGCCAACGGACAGCACGGGGAATGTACAGGTCAGCTGTTCGCTACTCGATCTGGTGAGCGTCCTGGTAAGTTACGAAATCATATTAAGCGAGGGTAACAGTGGCGCTTATACACCGCGGCAGTTGACATCAGGAGCCAATGTCCTCAGCTACAACCTCTACACAGACCCTGCTTATACGCTTATTTGGGGGGATGCCGGCTCCGGCACCACTACGGTCAGCGATGGCTACCTGCTGGGGTTGCTGACCGTAGTGCGCGACTACAGTGTCTACGGCCGATTACCAGCCAGCCAGAACACACCCGCTGGCAGTTACAGCGATACCATCATCGTAACAGTCAGTTATTGAGTGTCTTGGGATGGCGGGGTCAGCGTTATTCCCCTGAGCAAAAACCCCACCGCCACAACCGCTTGTCTAAACAATCAACCACTTATCGCATCAATGTTGTGGTTTTAGCAAGTGCTAACTAGACATAACCTACACATTCTCCCCCTAACCCACTGATATTTCTACTTTTGATCTGACCAAAGACCCTGGGCGGATAACGTACTGCCCATTGACGGATAACGTAAAAGCCTCAAAGTAGTGAGAGACTGGGACTGTGATTCCGCTAGGGAATTTGACAGGGAAATTGCGAACAAGGAGGTTGCGTGTCCCCCAAAAAAATC
>DATNRH010000617.1 GCA_036703605.1 Candidatus Obscuribacterales bacterium
GAGCATTTTCCGTTGAGATAAAGGGAATGGCGGCGTATGAAGCTTTTCGTCAGGGACTGGTTGGAGTAGGATGATGAGGGCGATAGGGTCTACTACTTTAGCGTTGTTTGCCCATGATAGACCATAGGGTATGGCAGGTGCACGACTTGAGAGTTTAGACCAAACCAAATCATAGCAAATTCATTGCCATATCCCCACTGCTGAATCTGATTTCCGGCAGGGCTTATGGATGGGAACGATTCCTGCGGCTGAAGTAGCCTCATTCGGCAACGCCATTAAAGGTGCGGTGTTGCTGAATTGGAAGATGAACCTCTAGTTACAGAATTAGGTGCCCCCATGCGGCTCTCCAACAGATTCTGCTTCAACCACAAGCACAGGAAGACAGCTAGTTTCGACAATGGCTCGCGGTACAGAACCGACCAGTACGTCTTGGAATGAGCGGTGCCCACGCTTACCCACAATGATTTCCGCTACACCATAGTCTTGAGCGATGTGAATAATTGTTTCTGGGATCACGCCTTCTCGGATCAAAAACTGGTAACGAATGTCGGCTAAGGTGTGTTTTATTTGGTCTCGCAGCCACACCATGCCCGGTAAATCATCCATCTGTTGCACATATAGAACAATGACCTCGCCATCACTGCGTCGGGCCAGTTCGGCAGCTTTTTTCAGAACTTGGGGCGCTAGGGGCGACGTATCCACAGCAGCTAGCAGAATAATCCGTCGCTCGATTGCTACTTTAGTGGGATCTACCTCACCCTGCTCTAGGAGCTTGGGGGCAAAGGTGGGAATCGCCCATGCCCCTAGGGGCGCAGTCACTAAAATTGACAGGGCAGCGATCGCCAATATCGTTTCTCCGCCGGCAATACCCTGGGCTAGGGGAATTGCTCCGATCGCTGCCTGTACCGTGGCCTTGGCGGAGTTGCCGGGCAGCAGAAACAGACGCTCTTTCGCTGTCCAGTTACTGCCTAGAGTAGATAAGTACCAGCCTAGCGATCGCCCTCCCAGGGTTCCGATGGCTAAGACCAAGAGTCCTGTTAACAACGTATCGCCTAGTACGTCAAGCTGGATGCTAGCTCCTAGTAATACAAATAAGATAATCTCTGCGATCGCCCAGAGGCTATTAAAGCCACCGCGTAGTCGCCGAGCCAGGGGTGCATCTAGCTCAATTAAGAAAAATCCTGTTGCCATGACCGCTAGATAGCCAGAAAATATGGGTACCACTGCTGCCACAATCACCAGAAGCAGGGCGATGCTGGCGGTGACTAGAGAATCCTGAACCGCGTTTTGTGTCCAGTTTTGTTGGGCGAGTACGAAGACGAGAAGACGGGCCGTGATCCAACCTAAAAGCACACCCAACCCAACCTGGATCACCACCTGCACCGGCAGTAGATAGATGGCATGGACTGTGAATCCACCGGGTAGGGTGAGGATCGCATTTCCCTGGGAGAGAAATGACAGCAGGAGGCTAAACACCAGCAGCAATAAGACATCCGATAGGGCACTGCCGGTTAAAATGGCGTCGGGAATGCCCTTTTGGACGCCCCAACCTAAGCTTTTGAGCCGCAGCATAGCCGGTACAATCACTGCTGGCGACTCCGCTCCAATAATGCAGCCCAGCAGCAGCCCGGTGGCTAGGTCAAACTGAAAGAGCCAGATCGCCGCCAGCATGACCCCGATCGCTTCCCCCATGGCGGGTAAAAAACCTAGGCGCAGGGCCACCGTTCCCTGCTGGACGAGTTTCTCACGATCAAGTCCCAATCCAGCTTTCATCAGGATCACCATGATGGCAATGGTGCGCAAGGCATCCGCAGAGCCAAGAACCTCATCACTGAGAACATGACCCACCTGTGGCCCTAGAAGGATGCCCGCGATCACCATGCCAACCAAGGCTGGAGCCTGCCATCGCCGGGCCAGTTGCCCCGCGAAAAAGCCCATCAACAAAATCCAAACCATGCTTGCTAACATAGTGCCACTAGTGCCACGTTGAGGTTGATGAGGTGAACGTGGCTTGTGGAGGAAAAACTAAGGAAGCGATCGCCATAGCCCTACCTCTCCGCCCCAAGCCGGAAGAGTAGGAGCTATCAGCCATCTCGATCGCTTAAATCGGTAGAGTTGTCGTGACCGATATGAGCGCGGGGCGGTTTCGGCGAGCTCCATCGCCATCGCACTTTTTATACCATGTCTCGCTGGCTGAAGAAAAGGGTCAATCTTGGAGACGTGCGTCCAATCATCCCGATCTTGTCTTCCCAGAAACTGGTGCTAATGCCCTAGACCTAGCCTGCTTGAACCCTCCGTCAATCGTTCCCAAAATCACCATGCTCCCTTGATCAGAGAGGGTCATGGTTGGACTCTACTGAGAGAATTTCACCCTCCTGATCGAGAAACTTGAGGGGAAACCGAAGCTTAGTATCTCAGAATACTTTTTTGCGTCTACGCAATCGGTAGCGTGGGTGCTATTCCTACGAATTTTTACGGTCACTGCCCCCCTCGTATATCCTCCGTCAATCGTA
>DATNRH010000618.1 GCA_036703605.1 Candidatus Obscuribacterales bacterium
GAGTATTTCCGGATTCCCCGAAGTATCCTCACGATTTGTGTGGGAAAGTCGACGTATGCACGCTGCGGCATTATTGTAAATGTCACGCCCTTCGAGCCAGAGTGGGAAGGGCATGCGACACTCGAGATCTCGAACACCACACCCCTCCCTGCGCGCCTCTATGCGGGAGAGGGGATTGCCCAGGTCATCTTCTTTGAAGCGGATGAAATATGTGAGCGGTCTTACGCGGACAAGCAAGGCAAGTATCAGGCTCAGCAAGAGATTACCCTACCCCGCATCTAGCGCTATCAGCCATCAGCGACGTCTCGGGTTCATTGGGTTTGTTGAGTTTGTTGGGTTTGCTCTGAACCCTGAACCCCGCCAGTCACCAATCACTAATCACCAGCCACCAATGACTGGCGCCTCAGCTGGCTAGGCGGCGCGGCGAAGTGAGAAGGGCCAAATCTTGAAGGTCCATTGGGTGGTAGAGCAAATGGTGTTGGCGCAACGGTACACCCGAAAGAGGAACCGATGGCGCTCGCCGGTGGGGATCAAGTAGCAGCCGCAGCGCGGGCAGGGGCGATAGTCGGCGTAGTATTGCTCCACATACTGGCGGATCTCTTTTAGATCGTAGAGAACATCGCCGCTTGGCGTGGGAAACATATATTCGGTGATCATGGGCTTCGTCTTTCCGCAATCAACAGTGCGTGGTCATGGTGCCAGATCACTTGGTCGATAGCAATCCTGAACCAATATGTATAACTGCGAGGATGCTCCTGAACGTCCCGCCTGAGTTCTTCTAGGTCAATCCATTTCCATTCCTCAACATCTTCGGGATTTGGCGCGGGTGCCCCATTGAATGTCCCGAGGAAAACATGGTCATATTCGTGCTCGGTCAGATCATGGTCGCATGTCACTTTATACGTGAAACTGAAGATTTCTCTCAGCTCACAATCGAAGCCCATTTCCTCTAGCAATCGTCGATGAGCCGCTCGGTCTGTTGGTTCTCCAGGCCTGGGATGGCTACAACACGTATTTGACCAGAGACCCCCGGAATGGTATTTCGTCC
>DATNRH010000619.1 GCA_036703605.1 Candidatus Obscuribacterales bacterium
CAACGACGCGATCGCCTGATGGACAAAATCGGGCAGGGCACCGCCATCTTCTGCAGTGCGCCCATGGCCGTCATGCACAACGATGTGGAGTACAACTTCCGTCAAGATAGCGACTTTTACTATCTCACCGGCTTCAACGAACCGGAGGCGGTGGCCGTCCTTGCGCCCCATCACGATCAGCATCGCTACGTGCTGTTTGTACAACCTAAGGATCCGGAGCGGGAAACCTGGACGGGCTATCGCGTCGGCGTCGAAGCAGCTAAGGAGCGCTATGGGGCCGATGAGGTCTATTCCATCACCGAGTTGTCGGACAAGCTGACTCAGTATGTGGAGAAAGCGGATCGCATCTACTATCATCTCGGACGCGATCAGGACTTCAATACCAAAATGTTGAAGCTCTGGCAGCACTGCCTGCGGCGCTATCCTCGCACGGGTCAGGGGCCCATTGCCCTAGAAGATCCCGGGCCCATCGTCCACGGAATGCGGCAGATCAAAAGTCCGCAAGAGCTAAACCTGATGCGCCATGCTGCCGACATTTCCGCCGCAGCCCACTGTCGGGCCATGGACTATGCCCGCAGCGGATGCTACGAGTATCAGGTGCAGGCAGAGATTGAGCATAGCTTCCGCCTGGCAGGAGCCATGGGCCCCGCCTATCCCTCCATCGTGGCATCGGGAGACAACGCCTGCATTTTGCACTACACCGAAAACACGCGCCAGATGCAGGATGGCGACCTGCTGCTGATTGATGCTGGCTGCGCGGTGGATTACTACAACGCTGACATCACCCGCACCTTTCCCGTAGGCGGCCGCTTCAGCGATGAACAGCGCCTGCTCTACGACATTGTCCTAGAAGCACAGATGCAGGCGATCGCCCTGGCCCAACCCGGTCAACCCTACCAGGCGATGCATGAAACCGCCGTGCGGGTGATTGTGGACGGCTTGCTTGATCTGGGTCTGCTGGTGGGCGATCGCGATACCTTAATTGCAGAAGAAACCTATAAGCCGTTTTACATGCACCGTACTGGACATTGGCTAGGGCTCGATGTCCATGATGTGGGCATTTATCAACATGGGGAAACGTCCCATCAGCTCGAACCGGGACATGTATTCACCGTGGAGCCGGGCATCTATGTTTCACCCACCATCCAGCTTGCCGAAGGACAGCCGGAGGTGCCCGAACCCTGGCGCGGCATCGGCATTCGCATTGAAGACGATCTCGTGATCACCGAAACGGGGCATGAGGTGTTGACGTCTGGGGTGCCGAAAGCGATCGCTGACCTAACGCGCTAGTCCTCTGGGGCGGAATCTTACTCTGTAGGAACGCCAAAGGGGCAGAAGGGAGCACTTGGTCAGCGAAGTGGGTGGAACTAAAGATGGGTATCTTCATCATCGACTTGCGTATCCTGCTGCTCCACTGTTGAATCATAGTGTTCCGTTAATGGTTCTGGCACAGTATGATATGTTAAATCCTGTTCAAGTAAAATCTGCTTATCTGAGCTATCCTCAAAGCTGACCGTCTGATCTTCTAATGGCACCGTTTGATCCTCCAAGGTCACTGTCTGATCTGTGGGGATAATGGTTGTTCCTTCACCATCAAATGCCAGTAGGTTATTTTGATCATAGTCAGCTATCACAGTTTTAAGTTGTGATAGCTGAAGCGATCGCTGCGACAAATAAGCTGGTAAGAATGGGTTATCGTCCTCCTCAACCTCTCCTAAGACCATGTCCTCCGCATCGGCAATCATAGGCGCGATCGCTGCCTGTACCTCTTGAGCGGTTTTATAGCGCTGCGTAAAATCATGATGCACCATACGATCAACAATGGTCGATAATGCTGGCGTTAGTCCTGGCACGCGGTGTCTCCAAAGGATCGTACCTGTTTTAGAATCATGGTGCAGCATGCGTGGATTTTGCCCTGTCAGAGCTTCGATGGCAATGACGCCTAGGGCATAGATGTCACTATTAAAGTGGGGGCGACCAGCCGATTGTTCGCCGGGCATATAGCCGGGGGTGCCCACCGCAACCGTAAATTTAGTATCACTGCTGCTCTCTGCCAATTGGGTGGATATTTTTTTGGCAACCCCAAAATCAATGAGCACCAATCGCTGATCCGACTGACGGCGGATAATATTAGACGGTTTCAAGTCCCGATGGATAACACCCTGCTGATGCACATAGTCTAGAATGCGCAGCAGATCGTTGATCATATCTACCACATAAAATTCGGGAAAACTATGCCGCTGGCGAAACTCCTCAGCCAGCGATCGCCCCGCAATAAACTCTTGAATCAGATAAAAATCTCCAGCTTCCTCAAAGAAAGCCATCAGTTGCGGAATTTGATCATGATGCCCTAGCTTTTCTAAGGTCTCCGCCTCTGTACTAAACAAGCGCCGGGCAAGACGGATCGTTTTAGGATTATCTGTTTTCACCTGTAACTGCTTGACCACACAGATCGGATTCCCTGGGCGTTGCATATCCCGCGCCGTGTAGGTTTCACTGAAGCCACCCGATCCTAAAACGTTGACAATTTGATAGCGGCTGCCCAGCACTTTTCCAGCCAGCTCTCGCTCTCGTTCTCGCAGTAAGTCTTGCAAATCATCCTGCTGACTAATAATTTCCTGGACAATCGGCGATGCAGAATATTGCTTGAGGGTATTGCGCAGTTGCTGCTTGCGTAGCTGTTCTTGGGCAGTTCCCGAAAGCAGTTGCCCAACCCCAATTAAGGCGATCGCCCCCACAGGAACCGCCGTTGGTATAATCAACTGCCCATGGACAAACACCATATAGCCCGTGATCCACCAAGCGATCGCCAGCCCCATAGCAACACCCCACCCCGACAGCGGCTGTCGCCGTTGGATCACCAGGAAGCCCGCGCCGACGATCCCCAGCAAAACCACCATCCCCCGCAACGGTGCCTGGGGAATAACCGACCGCAACGCCCGCCCTTCTAACAGGGACGCGATCGCATTGGCATGAATCTCCACACCCGGCATGGCTTGGCGATAGAACCAGCTTTCACTAAACGGAGTTGGATAAAAATCTTGATGAATTGCTGCCGTGGAGCCCACAATCACAATCTTATCGTTGAAGTAATTGCCGCCCTGCAGATAGGTATCCCACGTATCTGGATCCAGCACATACCAAAATGGAATGTGGGTAAAGGTTTGCGCGGGCCCGTAGAAGAACAGCGTATCGCCCTGAGGAGGCGCATAGGATTGTTGGGACGCCTGCGCCGTAGCTGCGGCTAGGGTAGGCAGGGTGCTGCCCAGTTGGCGATAGGCGGCTTGCTGTGCTGGGGGCGAGTTGCGGATCAGCTCGGTTAAAAACTGTTCACCAAAGCGATGAATTTGCCCGTTGGGTTCCAAATAAAAATTGATGGAACCGAGAACCGATTGGGGCGATCGCAGCGCTGGAAGCGGCATCGTCAGTTGGGTAACCATCCCCTGAGCACTATCGGTCTGGGTATACTGCGCCGCGAGCACTACCTGACTGGCATGGTTCGTCAGCGCATCCGCAAAGCGCTGATCATCCTCAGCCCCGTAACTACTCGGCGACGAAAACAGAATATCGAGCGCAACAGCCTGTCCTCCCGCGCCTAAAATTTTCTCAATAGCAATGGCATAGGCGGTGCGCGGCCAGGGCCAACTCTGCAAAACCTCTAGGTGAGCGTAGCGTTTGGGATCACTGTTGTAAAATTCAGCCTGGGACAACGAGGCTTCATCAATGGCCAAAATCACCACATCATCCGGCGGCGGCACGGGGCCGCGTAGCTCAAAGTAAAAGGACTGAACCTGCCGCTCCAGAGCCTGCACCAGCCCCACATCCAGCGCCGTTAAGCCAGCAGCCAAGACAGCGATCGCTCCCGCAAACCCATAGCGCCCCCAGCGTGTCCACTGAGATACGGAGAGAATGGTGCTTTCTCGATGGGTCGTCGCTGCTGGGCGATCGCCCCTTCCATCAGAACGAGCTGGCTGGGTCGGCATAGGTCGGCATAGTTTCAATCATGGGCTGTTCGTGATCACCATGATGCACCCGATTGCATGACATCGACTCTAGGTTAACGCAAGCCTCAGCCCACTAGGGGACTAGTTACCCAACACCATTGGATGTGTGGCCATAGGCCTGCCAAGCCAGCGCCGCCAAACCATTGACGATCGCCGCCGCCACCACCGAACTTCCCTTGCGCCCACGGATGAGAATGTGAGGAATTTGGGTTTGGGAGAGGCGATCGCTCATGTCTTCCAATCCCACAAAGCCTGCTGGCGTGCCCACCACCAAGGCTGGCTTGATATCCCCCGTTTCCAACAGCCCCACAATGGCAGACAGAGCCGTTTGAGCCTGACCCACCACAAAAATGCCTTCTGGGTATCGCCGCGCCAAGGTCTCAATGCCCCAAGCAGCCTGAGTTTTGTCCCGCTGCGGCCGCGTAATCGCTTCCATGCTGCAATAGACGGGGTTGGCAAAGCTTGCTTGAATATTGGGCATGATGCCAACCTGCACCATGGGTACATCCACAATCACGGTGCTGCGGGCCGCCAAAGCTGCTGCCCCCGCCTGTAAAGCTTGGTGGGAGAAGTGAATCAACGACGCATAGTCAAAATCTGCCGTGGCATAGATGACACGGCGCACCACCTCATATTCCGATGGAGAGAAGGGATGATCGCCAATCTCTTGATCAATAATTCTCAGGCTTTGAGCATCTGTAATGTGCCATTCCATAAAACAGGGGATGTCATAAAGGGATTGAACCATTCAGAGACGAGTCTCATCGTGGCTTAGGAGGCTAGGCTAGGCAACCCTAGACCGCACTCAGAACACAATGCACGAACGGCAAACTGCCTTATAGGGAGGAGGATGCAGGCTTGATCAACGGGGACTGGGGCAACATCTTCCTCAATGATGATGAGCTATGCTCTAACCCTACTCTAAGTAGAGTCGAAGTGCACCTGTCTCTTGTAAAATCCGCGGGCAAGATCTATATATGATCGAGCTCCATAGGCCGATCGATCCATCATGCAAGATTTCAGGGGCGATCGCCCACGCTGCGGCCGTCATCCATGCCTGGTCTTCTCCATCCCCTGCAGATCTCCAAAATCGTCATCAAAGCCGACACCAGTCTAGCCTGTTAGACTGGATGCCCTCACTATATATCCCGTATCGGTAGTTCGTATATATAGTGAGGCCCGCCAACATTTTATGTCCAAGTATCATACAGAGTTAACTACTTGGGGATCCTTAGCTTGAGCCTGATTGAAAGCGATCGCTCCTGTATTTTTAGGGATATTTTTTCAAATATAGGTTCATCCCCTGCATAATTTCCGACCTTAAGTCCGTAATAACCTACGTAAGCAGTTCAGGATGAACATGGATATTACACCTCTACGTATCCTAACTGCTCAAATCTTTACTGCACAAAACCCATCAAATTTAGCCTAATGAACTCATCTGAAGTGAATTGGGTAACTTGTGCCGTGAACTGTATTCGTTAAGGTATCGATTTAGTTACTTACAATCAGGACATTGCAAATCATGGTGAATCAAGCAGCTTTTGGTCAATGGAACTCCGTTCAAGACTCTGGAAATGACAGCGTTAATGGCGATCGCGTTGGTGGTACGAAGTATGAAATTTACAGCATTGCCTACAGGGAAGTAGGCGATCAAATTGTCTTTGCTATTAGCACAAACTTTAATTCAGAAGGTGAGGGCAGTCAATATGCTCACGATCGCAAGGTCGAATTCGGAGACTTGATCCTCAACTTCAATCCCAACAGCACAATTAATCAGGCTAATGGCAATCTCTACGGCATCCGATTTATCGAAGACAATGAATCTGGTGTCCGACAAACCGGCGTGTTCCAAAATGTCTCGGTTAAAAGCGTTGCTCAGCGGAATGGACTAGCCACTGGAAACTTAAAAGGATATGTTGAACGCGTCACAGAGGAGGGCAGCCATAGCTTTGGTGATGACTTACGTCCCAGATATTTTGATCCCAACGAACATATCAAGAATGTTATTAACAGGGGCGATCGCGTTGGAGGTGTTGAGTTTTTAACCAGCAATCATGCTCTCCTCCGTGATGCCAGAAGCATTCCTGGCTTTGCAGCAGGTCAATTCGTCTATGGCTTTAGTATTGATAGATCATCTCTGCCATCTGGAAACTTTACGGCTCACCTTGCTCCAGAATGCGGCAACGACATCATCGCCATTAATGGAAGACTTTCGTCAAATCCTGATATTGACATTGAAAAGTGGACTCAGGGTGTCGATGCAGATTATCTAGAAGATGCCGTCGGCGTACGTGCTGGAGATATCGTTGAGTGGACTTACCGGGTAACCAACACAGGCGACATTGCCTTTCGAGAGCAGGATGTTGAGGTTACAGACGATCAAGGGCTAATACCTGTTTTAGATCGCAATAGTGATAGAGGGAATGACGGCATTCTAGATCCGGGGGAAGTTTGGATCTATCGGGCTAGTGAAGCAGCCCAAAACCATCGCATTGTCATTGATTTCGAGACTGATGCTGACGGAAATCCCCTCGGTGCCGGCACCATCATTGATAATGAGTACCGAGGTTATGGCTTAACCATTGAAAGTTTGACCTATCCAGACAGAAGAGACCCGGCTGGCACGATTCTCACTAACCGGGCCATGATTTTTGATAGCGCTAATCCAACTGGAGATGACGAACCAGATTTGAGTACTCCTCATCAAAACTTTGGAGGGGATGGTACGGGAGCTGGCGGAGCACAGGGACAACCTGGGGAGAATAATACAGCTCTTAACAATATTTTGATTTTACCTGAACCCGAGGGCACGTCCGAGGATCCTAATGATTCTCGCTTTGGCGGAGAATTCACATTTAAGTGGGACGAACCTGTCTACGTTAATGACATTGGCTTTTTAGATATTGAGGAAGCTGCTCGGGATCCCAACGGAGAAACCTATATTGAAACCTTTGATGCGGATGGAAACTTACTGCATCGCTATGTTGTTCCAGGATTGGGAGACAACAGTTTCCAAACCATACAACTCAATGGGGAACTAGCTTCCGAAATGAAAGTTGTGTTTGGTGGGAGCGGTGCTATTACGGGGCTAAGTTTTGATCAGCATTACAAAAACTTAGGTGCGGTTGAGATCAGGCCAGGCATCAACATTCGAGATGAAGATCCAAGTCACTACACTACCGCGCGTCCCTCCATTGATATCGAAAAACACACCAATGGCGTGGATGCAGACACAGTCGAAGATGCTGCTGTCATTAGAGCTGGCGATCGCGTGACCTGGGAATACATCGTCACGAATACCGGCAACACTCCCTTCCAATTTAATGATGTTGTGGTCACGGATGATGATGAGAATCTCACTCTCAGATTTGATCGCAGGAGTGATGTAGGAGGCGATCGCCTTTTAAGTCCGGGTGAGGTGTGGACATATCGTGCTGTTGGACGCGCTGAACAAGTTAGCGTTGATATTGATTTCGATCGTGATAGTCAGGGAAATCCTTTGCCCGCAGGAACTATCGTCAATACAGAGTATCAAGATCTAGGGTTAACTATCTCAGCCTTGACTAGAGATGGGAGACCCCATCCCCATGGAACCATGATTTTTGATACTGAAAACCCCACCGGTGATGATATCGACTTGGGAACTGCAAACTCTAGCGTAGGCGGCCCTGGCATTGGCAATGGCGGACAGGCAGGAACCCCAGGAGCCAATCTTGTCCCATTGAGCAACGTGTTAATCCTATCAGGAGACGGCGATTCCAGTGACCCCGATGATGCCGCCTCAGGTGGAACATTTGTCTTTGAGTGGGACAATCCTGTAGACTTCAAATCTATTGGCATTATGGATATTGAAGAGCCTGGCAGTAGAATTATTACCTACGATGCAGACGGCAACGAACTTGGAACGTACGAAATTCCTCCCCTGGGTGACAACAGCGTTCAAACCGTCGATCTCAATGCTCAGAATATTTCAAGTATGAAGGTCTTTTTCCGAGGTAGTGGCGCAATTACTGACCTAAAGTATGAGCGCCCCTACAAAAATGTGGGCAGTGTCATGGTTAAGGGATGGGAAGCCGAGGATGTTCATGATTTTGATCTTAGTCACTACGTAACCGGTATTCCTGCCAGTAACCCTTCACCTCTTATCCCC
>DATNRH010000620.1 GCA_036703605.1 Candidatus Obscuribacterales bacterium
GTTCTGCTCGTCGGGCGATTGGCAGGTCAACGTCAGAGGCGATCGCCCCTGGATAGCTTGACCCAACCCTGAGTTGGATGACGTTATGGGTCGAAAGTTCCATAGACGGTGCGGCTTCGTCTAGCGCCCTACGACGGGCAAGTCAACGCAGGAGGCGATCGCCCCCTCACAGTTTCCTCCCAGCGCTTGCCTACAGTCGTGCTGAGCTGGATCGAACCGGCGATCAGTCTTCAGACCAATCTTCCCGTCCCAGTAAATCAATAATGCGATCGCGCAGCAGATAGTCGTTATCTTCTAATTCGCACTCGATACAGACCCATTCGCGGTTGGGAAAATAGCGACAGAGAGTATAGATCGGCTGATGGCGATCAATGGTTTTGGCATCGGTTAAATGACGCACTTCATCTCGAATGGCATCAATGGAATAGTGGGTGGCTTGCAGCATGTCAATCGCTCCTCGACTGTAGATGGGTGGGATGCAACTGGACGCATTAGAGAGGCGTGACCCTACGGAACGAGTGCAGGGTGAAAGGGTGAGTAGTAGACGGGCTCTCTATCCAAGCGATCGCTCTGGAAAGCTATTGTCCATCGGTTGAGTCTAGACCCCGGAGCAACAGCAGAATTGATGATCTTGGGGCACTCTAAAACCCGGCAGAGCGATCGATAGATGACCTAGATCATGCATCGATGTATCAGGTGCTGAGCAGCAGCGATGCTCAAACTATCCCCTCTTCTTTTACTGTACGAGAGAACGGTTGAGAGGACACAAATCAGTCTAAATACTTAACCCAGGCATGTGAGCCGGAGAGTGATGAAGTTTGGCGCATCCCTACACAGCTAGGGTAGAGATGTAAGTCCAGAACGAGAGCTTACTTTGCGCCAGGGGTGAGCATGATCAGATGCTGATCTAGAAGCGATCGCACCCCGGCCACATCCAGATCAACCTCGGCAAGCAGCTCGGCCACCGTACGCTCGTTGGAGTTGGCGTCACAGGCTTGCAAAAACTGCAGGTCAGCATCTTGGAGCTGCACAATTTGATAGTCAGCGTTGAACATGGTTAGGCTTGGCCAACCTTCAATGCAGGGATGGCGAGTGGGAATGGCAGCCAGCAGCGCTGTATTCAATGACCAGTCAGCTTTGGGTAAGGGCGGCTGGCCTAGGAAAAATTCATAGTGGGTAATGGTAGACGGATCGAGCAGCTCAATCAAACGGTAGCGCTGGCGATCGCTTAAGGTTTGGGTACGTTCCATCAGTTCTGGTGATTGACCCAACAAACGCTCAAGCTCCCAGACTTGGGGATTGGAAAAGCCGATGAACTCTAGCCCAGACGCGTTGATCAGATCAAACAGCGTATCGATCGTGTAGTCAATTTCCTGGGGATGGACATACATGTCGGCAAAACATTCATCCCGTTGATTTTCTAGAGACCAGCGCTCTTGCTCCCGCTTCACCAATCGGTTGTCAGCCGGTAGAGATGCAAAAATTTGCCGCCCCACCGCCACGCCATCCCGATAGTCTCCCCGCTGCGATCCTTGCAAGAGAGCGATCGCCTGCTGCATGAGCTGAATCTCCCAGCGCCCATGGGCAGCGTAGACGAAGATATGCATAATGCCGCCGGGGGCAAGCTTCTGGGAGAGGGCCTGGATGCCGCGAATGGGATCGGGTAAATGATGCAGCACGCCGACGCAGTTGATCAGGTCAAAGTCACCAGGGAGCTGATCCACATCGTAGAGGCTGAGGTTGATGAAGCTAGCCCGATCGGCTCCGGAGCGTTGGCAGCGCTCTTTGGCCACAGCGATCGCTCCCGAACTCAGGTCAATCCCCACCACCGATGCCTGAGGGTTGAGGTGAACGAGATACTCCGTGCCAACGCCCGTGCCGCAACCGGCATCTAAAATCCGAACAGCATCAGTGGTGGGCGTCTGTCCGGTACAAAAACTATAGGCAGCCTGCCAATTCCAACGCCAGTTATATCCCGGCGGCGGCTCATCCAGTAGGGGCTCGGGGGGAAAGGGGTAGGTGTTGTAGAGTCGGGCTACGGCCGCGCTGACCGCTTGAGCCTCAGGATTAGAATCCGTCATGGTTTCGTTATTACAGCAAGACTGATTGTAGTGAACCGATTCCTTGGC
>DATNRH010000621.1 GCA_036703605.1 Candidatus Obscuribacterales bacterium
GACGGTGAGGGTATTGGATGCGTTGAACAGTCCTTGATTTGGATCGGTAGCGGTGTTGAAGAAGGCTCCGGGGAGAAATTCTGTATTTTCGCCCAAGTACCCAACATTAAGGGCAAGCTGATTGTTGATATCCCAGCGCACAACTGCCCCAGCGCCCCGGTCAACGGCGTTTAACTGGGTGCCACCGCTAGAGTTGAAGCTGCTGGCTCCCGTGAGGAAAAACGTGTAGGCGTTGCCGTCAAAATATCGATACCAGTTAATGCGAGGGCCAACGGCTACCCGAATGCGATCGCCCACTGGGAAGTCGTAGAACAGCTCCCGCACCACAAAATCGTTATCGTTGACACCACCGGATTGATCCGTAAAGGGCACCCCATAGGTGTTGTACAGCCCAGATGAGACAAAGAGGTTGGCTGGGGAATCGCCATTGCCAACGGCCAACTGGGTAAAGAGCAAGTCATCGCCAGTAAACGAGGTCGATAGGTTCAGCCAAAGAAGATATCCAAAGGTGAATTGGGGATCCTCATCAATACTGCTGACAATAGGGCGATTGGTGACAGAGTTGCGGGCGGCTGGACGGATATTGAGGGGAGCACCTGGGTCACTAGTTTCTGCAAGAACACTGCCATCGGCACCAGCAGATCCAAAGTGGAAGAAGGCGAGTCCACTAAGTTTCGTGGTTGTGGAAAACTGAGCGCCTTCTAAAACCGCTAAACGAGCTTCTAAATCGTCTACTCGACTTCTAATATCCGCCAGCTCGGCGCTGAAGTCCTGCACTAGTTGATCAACCGTACCCATATCGTCTGGAGATAGGGATGCGGCAAAGCCATCTAGGCAGGCATTGAGCCCTGCGGCAAACTCATAGCGAGACATGGCAGCATTGCCGCGAAAGGTGCCGTCTGGGTAGCCGGCAATACAGCCATAGCGATCAATCAACGAGGAGAGCGCTTGGTAAGCCCAGTCGGTGGGCTGTACATCGGAAAGCTGGTTCACCGATGTAACGGTTGCCATGCTGCCATTGAGAACGGCAGGGTCTAGTTCTACCACAGACAGAGATGACGCATCGCCAAGGTTTGAGAAGTCGTCTGCGTTAAGGTCTGGGATTACGGCCTCCTCGGGGGTAGCGTCTAGAGTGACCTCAGATAGGGACTCTTCAGCTACTAAGTCCGGTACTACGCTGGGTGCAGAGGTTGATTCGTCGAGGGGGGATGCGCTGAGGGGAGCGATCGCTGCCTCTGGGCTAGCCTCAGATACCGTTGCCTCAAGCGTTAAGTCCGGGATCGGGCTGGATTCAGAGGTAGGCAGGTCATCCAGAGCTAGGGCATCTGTTTGAGGATCACTCAAGGGAAGATCGTCGGCGATCGCTGCTTGCTCTAAACCAGGCAGAAGAAAACTTAGGGAAACCGAGCATAGACCGATAACCAGCGAAACCGCTAGTTTCGTGGGTCGCACCAGCAAGTGATTGTGCATAATCTTAAGGTAATGATGCCCCCACACCACATAGGGGAAGTTATTAAGTGGGTTTTATGCTACCAGAACAAAAAGACTGAAGTGTGATGACCGATACACTGATCTGTAAATGTGTGCTGATTGTGACACGCCCATGACCTAGAGGATTGCCTCCATAAGGTGTAAGAGAGCAAGAACCCTACAGAGGACTTCTAGGGGATATGACGGATATAGCCCTTGGGACAGCTACCGATTGAAGAATTCTAAATTTGTATCCGTTCTATCAACAGGTGTGGATCGCTTTCGGTAGGGTGAGTCATCAGCTAGGAACGATAGAGCCTAAAAAGCAGCCTGAGCTTATGAGGCAGCCTATGACGAAGCATCGCTCTTCAACCTAGCTGGGACTTTTGAGTGGAGAAATGCTT
>DATNRH010000622.1 GCA_036703605.1 Candidatus Obscuribacterales bacterium
TCCTCCACCTCCAAAACGAAGAACATGCCATGATTCCTATCGTCCTGGTACTTGGTGACGCTATCAGTGGAGACGCACCCAATCTGAACGGCTGAACCCGTGGTGATTGTCGTCAGGATTGAGGACTTGGGCTTCATGTCGATATTCATGTCCGTCAAGTCCAGCGTGGAACTAACCAAGTACCTGCCAGAGGGGAACTCCAGATTGAGGGGCTTCTGGTTGCTTGACCAAGAGAGCTGACAGTGAGCCGCCGCCGCTTGAATCGCAACAGTGTCGTCCGTCACGCCATCACCCACAGCCCCAAAGTCCTTGACGCTGACCGTCTCATAGAGCTTGGCCTCAACAGTTATCTCAGTGGCCCCAACACCTGACTGAGTAAACGTAACTCCTGAAGCATCTCCTGGGATTGACCCACCGGGGGTGTAGTATTTAAGTTCTTTGTTGGCGTCAAGACCTATGAGCTTGTTGGCGACAAGCTTTGGCATGGTGGTGTTTCCAGAGCTTGGAGTATCATCGACCGCTAGTTTAATGCTCCTGTCAACCTCAGTCTGTAGCTCTTGGTCAATGGCCACTCCCTTGTCGAAATCCCCCTCAACCACGGCAGCGGGGATGGCGTCGTTCTCAACGTAGTCCGATGTCTGCGTGCGAGCAGTGCTACGCTTGATGATGATGGTGGCTAGGTTAGCGGGGGCCGTGGTAAACGTCACGTTCCATGCGCTGCCCGACCCCGACACAGTGTACCCCGATGACTGGAGGACCCCAGCAACGTACACGAGAATGTCCGCGCTGGAACTCGCGTAGTAAGGGAAGCTATATGGTCCCACGAGGGAGCCATTGCCTGTGTATGCAATTCTTGATGCTGTCGTTGATACGCTCATGATTCTTTGTCCTTCTTATTAAGTTCCCTGTTGCGAATGCGGATGCCCTGCACTAAATAGTAAAGACCGCAGATTGCGGTGAAGAAACCCACGATGCCCCCTATGTTTCCGAGTACGGTGTTCCACTCCACGAGACTGTCAGTAGCGGTTGTCGCTAGGCTGAATACCGAGAATAGTAGGCTCTTGATTAGGGGTTCGTGTGTGTTCATTTGTCGCTGAAGAGACGCTTGTTCAGCTCTCTTTGTCCGAAGTACCATCCGCCATAAGCGAATGCCATCGTGAATATTTGTTGGAGGATTGTGTGCCTGAATTCCTCAGGGCTGGTGAAGTAAACGATTGCCGCGATGATGTGGACCGTGTACGCCAACGCGGGGCGAACGGAACTGCGTAGGAAGTGAAGCCAGATGAGGACCCATCTCTGATTGTCTGAAGTGGCGATGGAGCTGACCGATACCAAAGACTCGCTCTCCTTCTGCGCGGCCTCCTGAGACGCTCTGAAGTCCTCTGAGTCGGTCTCTATGGTCTTGGCGTCTATCTGGAGCCGAGCCATAGCGACGTCGATCTCCGCTTGGGCCTTCATGCCCTTGATCTTGAGCCAGCCGGATATGCCAGAACCGAGGATTCCAATGAGTCCTCCGCTTCCCGCATTCGCTATTGCTTCCAGCCAGCTCATTGCTCCTTGGGTTTCTGCATGACCTTAGCCGTGAACCCCGCGCTGATTAAGCCCAAGCTCATGGGGAGCAGCTCAAGCAAGCTCCTGTCGAGGTGGAGGCCAGCAATGGCCACGTAGCATCCCGTGATGATGCAGATGAACATTCCCAGCCTGATGCTGGAGGGCTTGCCGTTGTTTTCGTTGAGTGGGTTCATATCAGAATCCTAGCAGCGAACTCCTGTTGGATGGCGTGGGCGAGCTGCGGCGGGAGGGGTTAGCGACTCCATTGAGATAGTTCTCATTGCCATTGGTGTAGCGGTAGCCCGCAGGGATGATCGTCTCATCAAAGGAAGGGCTGTCGGGATTGATAGGAGGCCATGTGAGGTTGCCGAACCAGTCGGGCTTGGCAGAGTAGACGAACGAGCTGGGTAG
>DATNRH010000623.1 GCA_036703605.1 Candidatus Obscuribacterales bacterium
GGGGGGGGGGGGGGGGGCCCGTTGGGCGTCGGTCATAAGCCACTTCCTGTCATTACAACGTCGAGATTAGGGGAAGGTGTTGGCGGGACTAGTCTGACCCTAGCGTGAGCCCTAAGGCTGAGGGAAGGGTTTGATGGACAACACCTAGACCGGTCGATAATGGGGCGATCGCAAAACGACCGTCCCTAGACTAACTAATGTCTAGATTAACTGATGTCTATGAATATGGTGTCGAGTCATGAATCGTGACCCTATCAACGTAGCTGCAGAGGTGCAGGGTTGCCGATCAAGTCACTCTTGGCTCAGGTTGCCCAAAGTCCGCCCTGTTGGTATCAGTCCGTTGATCATGATCAGGCGGTGAAGTTATGGGTCTCTTATCAATGGATAGGGTCTACAAGCTGGTGTCTATCTGCATCGATCGATGCACGAACTATCCATGTAGACCTGAGGCTATAGACCTGAGGGTAGGTAGCGGTTCTCATAGGCGAAACTGTTAATCAATATTAATTTAAGTAATACTAAATTAAAGAAAACGCTGTATTGGTTAAATATTAAGCTCACCATTAGGCTCAAGTTTGATGCCTAATGTCCATCTTCTGTCCTTTAAGGTTTGTTCAAAACAGACATGCGGTCAAGGGTGGATCCAAGGCGATCGCTGTCCTCTATGCTCTCCACCACTCAAGATTTGCCGCTGGAACAGATTTTGAAAAGCAGGTTTAGGTGTGGGTGCTTAGGGCTCCATCGTAGGACTCCAGAGGAGACTGACAAACGAACCTCCTGCTTCAGCACTCACGCCCCCAGATTGCACTAGAGTGAAATAACCAAGGCTCCGTTTAAGAACTTAACAAGGTAAAGGTAAATTCCTATGCACCTCAGTGAATTGACCCACCCCAATCAACTGCATGGTCTGTCGATTCATCAATTGAATCAAATTGCGCGCCAGATTCGCGAAAAGCATCTAGAGACCATTGCAGCGAGTGGTGGGCATCTTGGGCCGGGGCTAGGCGTTGTTGAACTAACGCTGGGTCTCTACCAAACATTGGATCTGGATCATGACAAGGTGATTTGGGATGTGGGTCACCAGGCTTATCCCCACAAGCTGATCACAGGGCGTTATGGTGATTTTCATACGCTTCGCCAGAAGGATGGTGTCGCGGGCTATCTCAAGCGTTGTGAAAGCTCGTTTGATCACTTTGGTGCCGGTCATGCCTCCACCAGTATTTCTGCTGCCCTAGGTATGGCGATGGCCCGCGACGCCAAAGGAGAAACCTTCAAGGTTGTTGCTGTGATTGGAGACGGAGCGTTGACGGGCGGGATGGCTCTAGAAGCTATCAACCATGCGGGGCATTTGCCTAAAACCAGCTTGATGGTGGTTTTGAACGACAACGAAATGTCGATTTCTCCCAACGTGGGTGCGATTCCCCGCTACCTCAACCGGATGCGTCTCAGCCCGCCGGTGCAGTTTCTCTCAGAGAATCTAGAGGAGCAATTTAAGC
>DATNRH010000624.1 GCA_036703605.1 Candidatus Obscuribacterales bacterium
GCTTGCCGCCTTTCCCAGTACTGGCCTTTCGAGATCGTCTGCAACTTACCTTCTCCGGTGCGCTCCCTGAAGCCCAGGACGAGTGCCAAGGCTTCATTCGTCGCTACCCAGTCCACCATGTGCTCATAAGATTTACGCCAGGTCGTTTGCACCACTGCCATCAACAAGATGCCGCTGTCCGGGTAAGTCAGCGGTCTGCCGCCAGGACCACGAGGCAAGCAGGGCTTGCTCAAGCGCCGGCTCATCCCCAACGCCCATGCGGCCAGCTCCTGAGCATGGATGATCGTCAGAAGCTGCTCCGGGCTGAGGCGCAATTTGCCACGCCGCTTGCCCGGATGGGACGACAAGTCCAAGATAGGAACCGGTTTTATGATTGCCGATTGCAGCCATGTAATGATAGACTCCATGCTGACTACTCCTGCTTATGGGAAGATCGTGGCGGTACACGCATCTTATCCCATTTGCCTGAGTAGTCAATCTTTTAAGGTTCAATTTGAGAGTTTCCGAACGCTCTCATATATATCGAGTTTAGACAAAAAGTAGGGCAGAACCCTTGCAGGGGACTGCCCTTGGGTAGAAACTTGATGTGTGAACAAAAAAGAAACTACCCAAGAGAACCTTAACAAGATAATCGAGTTTCGTCAAGCGATTTATGCACACGGCATGAGCAAGCGTCGAGATGCCCTGTTCGAGGCCTGGGATGCAATGGTGCTACATGGGATGAAAACATCCTTTCCATGGCTAAGCCTGAGTGGCGTATTCCGGCGCAAGTGGCACAGTCTGTACAAAGCGCTGGAACAGGGTGAAATCGATATGAATTGGCTGGCAAGCTATCTGGCGCAGCAAGTGCCACAAGCTGCGCTCTGCCATTTCTCGCTAGACGGCACAGGTTGGCCACGCTCACGAGCACGCACGATGGATGATCGCCAATACCTGTACTTGCCGACCCAAGCGGTCAATGGTGGATCAATCTGTGTGGGCTACCCCTACAGTCTGTTGGATTGGGTGCCGGAGCCACAGTCTAGTTGGTCACTGTCGGTCAGTGTACGCCGTATTTCCAGTAACGAAAGCGCTCAATCCGTAGGTGTGGAACAAGTCATGGCACTCAATGAAGCCAGAAAAGACTATCAAGAGGTGCTGGACATCGTGGCGGGTGATGGCAAATATGGCAACGCCAATTTCCTGCGTCCACTCAGGGGCCAACGCTGCGGCATTGTGGTGCGCTTGCGCAAGGATCGGATCCTGTATCGCAAGCCCGATGAGCCCAAAACCAGGAAACGGGGACGACCCAGAGTTCATGGTCGACGCTTCGCTTTCAAAGAGCCAGACACCTGGGATGACCCAGATGAAGTGATCGAACTGGAAGATGTGTGCTGGGGACAGGTGCGATTGGAGCGTTGGCGTGATCTGCATGGCAGGGTGGATGCCGACGTGCCTTTCGATGTAATCCGAGCCAGTGTGCATGTGGAACGAGACAAACCGCCCCTACCCATCTGGCTGGCATGGCAAGCACCTGCCTGTATCCCACAAGACATCCTGGTGGACGCAGCTATCATCTGGCGAGCTTATGTCCATCGCTGGCCTGTTGAACCCAATATTCGCTTTCGCAAACAACACTTGGGATGGTGCAAGCCTCAATTCCAGGACAAGGAAACCGGCGATCGTTGGAGTTGGCTGGTCGCTTTAGCAGTCTGGCTGCTTTATCTAGTGCGTCCGATCGTTCAAGATCAGCCCTTCCCCTGGCAGAAACCACAGACCCACTTGACGCCTCAACGTGTTCAGCAGGGTCTGCCGCTGATTTTTGCACAGTTCGGCTCACCAGCTCGCAAGCCTAAAGTGCGAGGTATTCCCCCAGGGTGGCTCAAAGGCCGATGCAGAAAGCCCAAACCCCGTTTTGCGGTGGTGAAAAAGCTGCCTAGCCCGGCTTAGTCCCCTGAAACTCGATTGTTAATGTGCTGTTTTTCAATCCCGATCCAAGATCGGGAATACATCATTTGTCTAAGTACGATTTCGAAACTTCCGCTTCAATAATCTCGTAATCACTCGTCACAGGCGTACCAC
>DATNRH010000625.1 GCA_036703605.1 Candidatus Obscuribacterales bacterium
CCCCAGGAGTGCAAGGAATATTTGACGAGAATTGCGGAAGTGATCTCCAAGGCCCCAATTGAGAGTCTCTTTTCCAAGTGTTGGAAGGGTGGACGAGGCCCTTCATTTGAACCAGGACGTCAGCTGTCCGACCTTAAGGAAGGCCTGGGGAGACCTCAGCTTGCAAAATTTAGCAGTGAGGCTAAGCATCGCTTTGACGAGTTGCTCCAGCTGAGCCTGGAAAAGTAAGAACGTGATCTACAGCTAACCACAAGGACGGAACTGAAACAGCCCCTACGGGATGCTATCGCTGCCGCTAAGTTTGGACAAAATTAACATCCCCTCTTCCCGTTCAGTCATCGTCAGTCATCGTATTGAGCCAGAATGAAGTGAGTGTGAGGCCGGAGCGGGGATGCTAGCTAAGTTTGGAAAAAATCCCCCTTTTTCGTTCAGTCGTATTGAGCCAGAATGAGGGGAAGTGAGTGAGGCGGGAGGAGTTGATAGCCACGTCGACGCATCTGTATGAACGACCTGGTTTAGGTTGATTGAACTTTATGTATGAGGGCTATGCTGGAGGGCTGACCCGTTTAAAATTGGATTAATAAATGATGGTATGGTATGGTACAGCTAAGCCATAGGAGGGATGAGGGGGCGCACTAGCCAATTGGTGGGACGCCGCCACCAAGGTTCAGTTGGGTGTTCGAAGTCCCATATCTCGAGATCTTGGACGGCTTCCTCGAGAGACTGCCTGTCTTTGTTAGCGAGCGATTCACATACATAGTTCTGCGCATCTCATCCAGTTCGGCTGTGCACACGATGGGAGGAGAGGGGGCGAGATTCCGACGGTTTAGCAACCCTGATTCGGCAGGAGTGGGTGGGTCGATTTGCAGATAAGGCGGTGTAAGGGGACGTATTGGATCTGGGGCGCGTACTATTGGGTCTGGGGCTCTTCCTTCAACGTCGAAGTTGGCATCGTGTAGGTCCTAGGCTTAGCGTAAGTCTGGTGCGTACCAGGAAGAGATCATCAGTGTTAGTCATGTATGTGCCCTCAGGCGGGCGTTTTAGATATCGCTTGTAATATATTCTGTTCGTAAGGCAAGGCGACTTACTCAGTCACAGGCGTTATTAGGTAGCGACCCGTGTTCAAGACTTGTTCAAGGTACTTGCAAGCCTGGAAGGCGGTGAGGGTTAACCAGAGGCCAAGTGCAAATGCAGAGAGGCCAATTGGAGCCCACAGCCAGGTCAAAGCAAGGCTGCAGGAGAAAGCCTGGAGCAAAAGCCAGCCGTAAAGGTCTTCTGGAAAACGGTCCCACCATTCGCGGACCAGAAGGAAGCCCAGAGCGAGTAACCCCAGCGCACCTGCAGCTAAGGCAAGGTAAAGCACCGGCCAGGGGAATCGGTAGGCAAGTAGCGCAAAGGCAACAATGCCGCCGCCTATAAGCTTTGGCCTTTGTCTGGTGGTGAGAATGAAAAACCCGTACCTTAGGGTGCAGACCCAGGGTTTGCAAGGGTAATTGCCGCCACACTGCCAACACCACTGCCCACGGCATCGAGAGCAGGTCATGTGACTGTAGAATGAGCGAGAGAAGGGGATTTACTTGCATCCGCCGTTCTTCTGAGTGTGGGCTCCGCAATGGTAGCAGGGTTTGGTGT
>DATNRH010000626.1 GCA_036703605.1 Candidatus Obscuribacterales bacterium
TTTGGTCTGCTGCGTTGCCGACGGTGATCTGTCAGGTTTTTCCTGAGCGGCTCTGGGCAAGGACGGCACTGGCGCGATCAGTCGTTGTGGAGCTTCAAGCGAAGCAGACCGGCTTACCTAGTGATCGGCTAAATCCCAAGGCGCGATCGTATTGGGATCGGGGACGGGTGCAGGCGGCTGTTGAGGCAGGAATAATGCGATTGCCGGTGGTCACCCTTGAACCAGATTCCCTAGCCGACTTGGCTCGGGTGGTGGCTGGGCGGCAGGGGCAGGTGTTGGGGGTTGTGTGGGATGCGGAACCGTCCCTGATACTGGGGGCTGCATCGCCAGCAGCCGATGCAGCGGAACTCACAGAGATTATGGATGATTTTTTGCTGTTGGCACCTCCCACGGCGCGCCATTTGTCCACTCTGCTGGCTTCTGCGCCGGTGATTACGCTGCCCATTGTGCGATTGATCAGACAAGCGATGCTGCCTCGTGCGAACGCGGTTCATGTAGCGGAAGTGCTCATGAGCGGTCTATTTCAGGTCAGCGGCGATATTGTGCCGACGGTGGAAAATGCGGAGCGCGTTGTTTATGAGGTGGTGGACGAAGCTGTCTGTCAGCGCCTGAGATCTGGCTCTTTGGTGGTTGAGGCAATTAACGTAGTGGAGGCAGTATCGCAGTATGTGGCGAAGGGGTTAGGAAAGTCAGTATCAGAGTTTCGGGCCTTGTTGAGAATGCCAGGGACAGGGCAGAACCAACAGGAAACGGAGTTTTTAGCTGCCTTTGCCACGGTCACAGCGACAATTTTGCGGGGCTTGGGCAGTGAGTTTGAGGCGATGGCAGAGCGGTTGCTGGCACCAGAGCCATCAGACCCCCTCTCAGATGATGAGCAAGAGTTCCCAGGTTTCCCGCCTCTTGAAGACTTTAGCTTTGAGGTGGCGACTGTGGTTGAGGATGTGGAGGAGCCACCCTCATTTCCCAACATTCCACGCCTTCAACGTTTATATAGCCATGTTGCTACCCTACAGCAGGTGGGTCGGAGATGGGAGATCACCTATCAACTTGCTTCAGGCTGGCACTATGTTGAACAGTTACCGAAAAAAATATC
>DATNRH010000627.1 GCA_036703605.1 Candidatus Obscuribacterales bacterium
CCTCAGCCATATCGATCCAAATGTCTGCCGATGATGCCGCGATCGCTGCCATCAGGTCAGCTTGAAACACGGGAGCAGTGGAAACATCGAGAACGTCGGGGGGCTGGATGACCATAGGCTGGACAGTAGAGACGACAACGCTCATACGTATTATCCTCACACTTTAAACGGTCTGACCTAGGCTAGGACTTGAGTACCTATGTTCTAGATCATGGACATGTTCGCAACTATAACTATCTTGATGACGAATTGTCACGATTTTAGTTCAAAGTTTGCGATCGCTTTACAAAAACGTACAAGTTGTTAAAGTCTCCAGCAAGTTCCGGGATTGAGCAGTGTGCAACGCTACAAAATCAGCCCACGCCCCCTTGATGAGCCAGGCTGCGCAGCCTGGGATCGCTTATCTTAGATGCTGTCTAAGGCTTGTTCAACGGCATCGGAGAAGGTCTGAAGAATGGTAACGCGGGCGTAGTATTTATCATTGGCGGCGATGCTGTGCCAGGGTGCCATGGGCGTATGGGTGCGCTGTAGTGCTTGATTAACGGCTACTTCGTAGAGGGGCCAGCGATCGCGATTGCGCCAGTCTTCGTCGGTGAGTTTGTGCTGCTTAAACGGATCCTTTTCACGGTCTTGAAAGCGTTGGAGCTGTTCTTCGGGACTGATGTGAAGCCAAAACTTCAGCAAGACATAGCCCGCGATCACCAATTGGGATTCAAATTCATTGATTTCCTTATAGGCCCGCCGCCATTCTGCATCGGTGGCAAAACCCTCCACCCGTTCCACCAAAACCCGTCCATACCAGCTGCGGTCAAAAATGCCAATGGTGCCTGCGATGGGCAGTTTTCGCCAAAAGCGCCAGAGATATTGCCGGGCTTTTTCCTCGTCGGTGGGGGCGGCGAAGGGCTGAACGCTATAGCTACGGGGATCGAGGGTGTCGGTCAAGCGTTTGATGGCTCCACCTTTGCCCGCCGCATCCCAGCCTTCAAAAATCGCCAGCACGGGGATTTGATGTTTATGGATTTTGAGCTGCAGCTTGCGCAACCGAATTTGTTCGGTCTTGAGCTGATGTTTGTACTCGTCGTCAGACAGACTGCGGCTGAGATCGACGCGGGCTAAGACATTGGGTTCCGTCGGGTCGAGATGCGACTGGGGCGGAAGCTGGATGGGCGGCGGAGCAACTTGGCGGCGATCGAGCATTTCGGTCATCAGAGCGGCCACGTGGCTGAGCACCTTAACCCTAGCCCAGCGCTGACAGTCGCCTTCCACTAAAGTCCAAGGGGCTGGGCCGGTGCTGGTGTGGATGAACATGTCTTCAGCTAGGGCCGTGTACTCGTGATATTTTTTTTGCTGCTTCCAGTCTTCTGGGCGCACCCGCCAAGCATCCAGGGGATCTTTGGCATATTTTTTCAGGCGAGACTTCAGCTCCGGCTTGCTGAGGTGAACCCAAAATTTAGCGATCGCCACCCCGTCATCGGTAAGCTGGCGCTCGAAAGCATTAATTTGCCGCATGTGGCTGAGCACCTGATCACCCTCCACCCGTTCAAACAGCCGGTCTTCCAGCACATGGGTATACCAACTGTGGTAAAACACGCCGATATTGCCCGTTGGGGGAAGCTTTTGCCAAAACCGCCACAGAAATGGGTACTGTTTCTCAAGATCGGAGGGTTCGAGGATGGGGTAGACCTCAAAGCCCCGAGGATCCATGCAGTTTGCTAGTTTTTTAACCAGATTGCCCTTGCCTGCGGCTGCCCACCCTTCTAAGACCAGCACCACGGTGAGACCTTTCTCCCAGCAAGCATTTTGCAGCGATCGCAGTTGGATCATCAACGCCTGCATTTGGCTGCGGTAGGTATCTTTGTCAAGGGAGACCGAAAGGTCAAGGGTATCCAGCATGGGCACAACTGAGGGGGAGAAGGGACAGGTGTTCAGTATGGCATTGTCTTTATTATGATCGTGGTGTCTTGTCATGCCAATTCATGCTGGCTTCTCCAGTAAGGGATAGCGTTGGGCAGGTCGTAGGGGTGGGACATAAAGGATAGAAGGAGTGAGACGGAAAGATAGAAGGTAGAGAGCGATCGCCCTCCCAGTCCGTGAAATATCCATGAGAGCCAGCCATGAGATCCAGATCGTCATCTGGGATCAATCTGGGACAGCCCCCGGCAAGGGGATCTGTTAAAATCAAGCGATAGCAAGCACCTGTAGCCCCACAGGCTACGTTCCGTGCCCCCAGTCTGTCGTCCAAGGGGCGATCGCCTCCTGGTTGTCCCGTCAAGAAGACGGTGACAATCGGCGTCCCCTTGCCCCATTCAAGTCGCTCACTTGAGACACCTATGCCCAGAACACAACGCAACGATAACTTTATTGACCAGACCTTTACGGTTATGGCAGACATGATTCTGAAAATGCTGCCGACCAACCAACGGTCTAAAGAAGCTTTTGCCTACTATCGAGACGGTATGTCTGCCCAAGGGGATGGGGAATATGCCGAAGCCATGTCCAACTATGAAGAAGCCCTGCGCCTAGAGCAGGATCCCTTCGATCGCAGTTTTGTGCTGTATAACATGGGGCTGATTCACGCCAGCAATGGTGAACATGATCGCGCCCTCGATCGCTACACCGAAGCCCTGGACTGTAATCCCCGCATGACCCAGGCGCTCAACAACATTGCCGTGATTTATCACTACCTGGGTGAACAGGCCGAGCTAGCTGGCCGCAAAGACGATGCCGAGCAATGGTATGAACAAGCGGCAGAATTCTGGCAGCGGGCCATTCGCCTAGCGCCTAATAACTACATCGAAGCGCAAAACTGGCTGAAAACCACGGGCCGCGCCAAAATTGACGTTTACTTTTAAGGCTGCCAAAACGTTCCCTGTCATGTCTAACATTACCCAAGACGAAGTACGCAAAGTGGCGCACCTAGCTCGCCTGGAGCTACTGCCCAACGAGGAAGCAGCCCTGACCACCCAGCTCAGCAATATCCTGGACTATGTAGAACAGTTGAGTGAACTGGATACCCAGGATGTTGAGCCAACCACTCGGGCAATTGAGGTGAGCAACGTCACCCGTCTGGATCAACTGCAGACCTGTACCGATCGCTCAGCTATTCTCAACTGCGCCCCCGATCGCGATGATGATTTCTTCAAAGTTCCCCAGATCATGGCGGACGAATAGCGATCGCCCTAGCCGAGAGCCCCCTGCCTATCCCTATGGAAAAGCTTCTGTTTAGTGATGAAGACCTGGTGTCTGTCCGGGCCTTGTTTTTGGGCGAAAGCCTAGATCTGAAACTCCTCGAAAAAACCGATCCCCTGGCCATCGATCCCCTTGTCGTGTCGGCGGGGGATAACGGCTGTGCTGTCCTGTTTCGGTATGGAGCAGCGGTGCTGTTTGGGCTCGACCCCCTAGAGCAGGTGACCTTTCTCCAGCAACTGGATACCTTGGTGGTCAAACCCTTGCCCAATCCGGCCACGGAAGAGGTCAAGTTGCGCCTTGATACGACCGGTGTAGGACGAGTTGAGAATGATGTCATCTGGCTTTCCAGCTTTAGCGTCGAGCAACTGCAGCTTGTCGCTGATGTTCTGGCAAAAAGTGTGGTGCTGGAGCATTACGAAGACGGCACCGCCAAGATTTTTGATCAGATTGAACCCTTTGCCAATAGCCTACAGCTCACCACCAAAAATGCCAGCATGGGCAAGGAACTGCTGCGGCAAATTGGGCGAACTCTATCGATTCAAAATCGGATTGTGGGGCGGGTGGAGATTATTGACAAGCCTGAACTGCTATGGGATGCCCCCGAGCTGGAACGCATTTACCTGCGCCTAGAAGATGAGTACGAGATTCGGGAGCGCAACCAAGCCCTAGAACGTAAGCTAGATCTGATTTCCCGCACCGCCGAAACGGCCCTCGATCTGCTGCAGTACAATACCAGCCATCGGGTGGAGTGGTATATCGTCATTTTGATCGTGGTGGAGATTTTGCTGTCGCTGTATGAACTGTTTGGCCTTCCTGCCATGCCCTAATCCATAGCGTTGAGCTATTGGAAGATCGGCTCCGTTTCAGGACGGAAGATGAAGTCATAGTCAAAATGCAGCGAGTTGATATGACGGATGATCGAAAATCCAAAGTTCGTCACCGTGTCGGTGGTAAAGGTTGCAATCACCAACTCGATCAGTTTCTTGTCGGATAGCTCTGGTTTTTGCACAAAGTAGCTGCGGCGGGCGAAGAAAATACCTTCATCACGAGGCACCACGATGCTATTCACTCGGTGAGCATGTTGAATCGGTTTGATGTAGAGAGTAATAAACTCCTCTTGGTTGCGCTGCAGGCGGTAGAGGCGTTCGTGCTCTAGCCAGCTCATGCAGAACATCATTTTCAGCAGCTCAAATCCCAAAATGTAGTTGAAGACGTTGTTGCGCTCTTCTGCGCTGAGCACCAGCTTGAGGGCCGATTCTAGATACATATCTGGCTGGCGGCGCGTGTCTTGGGCGGAGTGAATGTAGAACTGACGAATGTAGCTGCGCAGTAGGGCTTCATCTAATTCTGTGTCGATATGAAAGTCCCTGAGGTATTGGGTGACGCGATGTTGGGTATCGCGATCGTCCAACTTACGAGACACCAGCCCATCGGCGGTATATTCGTCTAAAAATTCGGCTTGCACGTCGGGCGAAGAGACCCGCATCAGATGGCAGAGCAGCAAAACATAGCGCCGCTGATGCCACGGCAAGCTTTCAAACCAATCCTTCGCCTCCGGCGGCAGTTTGCCGAAAATGCTGCCAATTTGTAGGATTTCAGGTGTTAACTTGCCATCGTCTGACAGGTACATAGCCACGGTCATCCATCAATCAAGTCTTGAGAATACTCAACAATGGCACACATCTGTCACCGTGAAAGGACGGAATTTAACACGATGGCAATTACGTGAGCGTGAATCCGGTACTACGATCGCTCCCTTTTGCCCCTTAGACCACCACTAGAGTCTTTGGTCTTGATGGTCTAGATTTAACTCTAGATGAACAGAAGCCCAGACTATGGATTCCTGTCGCTGTCAGACGCGTCGTATCTTGCGCAGGGGTATTTTAATCTTAGCCAGATTCAACAATCTTGAGGTGGAATGTTCCACCTCAAGGGGGCTGCTTATGAGGTTGGCGAGGAAGAGGCTCCATGGAGCTTAGCCCACTCTTGGCGCAGATCATCCACGGTAAATATGGCTTCGAAGTGAAGCTGGTGCTGTTCGTAAAGCTCGCGGCCGCCCTGCTTACGATCGACAAAGGCCAGGACTCGATCCACCTGATAGCCATGGCTGCGTAGACGGTCTACGGCTTTTAGGGCCGATTGCCCTGTGGTCACCACATCTTCTAGGACGACAACCGGACTGCCCGCCGGCAGGGGCAACCCTTCAATATAGGCCTGGGTGCCGTGGCCCTTGGCTTCTTTGCGCACGATCAGCGCAGCCAGCGATCGCCCCTCATAGCCTGCAACCACACTAACAGCAGTCACCATGGGGTCGGCTCCTAGGGTCAGACCCGCGACGGCGATCGCTTGGTCTGGAATCGAGGACAAGAGCACCCGACCCACGGCGATCGCCCCTTGGGGATGGAGGGTGACCTGTTTACCATTGATGTAGTAATCCGTATGTTGGCCGGAGGTGAGCAAAAAGTCGCCTTCGCGATAGGCCACCTGGCAAATCAGGGTCAGCAAATAGGCCCGCAGATCGGCGATGGGAGCCGTGGTCAGGGATAGAGTAGGCTCGGTTTGAAACTGAATATCTGGCATCGGAGAAAAGAAAAGGGAACAAAATGGGTTGCCACGGGCGATCGCTCTCCGGATCAATCCGTGGAGTAGCCGCGAGTTATCGGCCTGCAGCACCAACCTGCACCACCAATCTGTAGCAGATTCATGGGCGGGGATAGCAGCGATCGCATTCCTTAAATCCTAATCGGGAATGCCTCGTGATGAACGTTGAATCCAGGGTGCAGGAGTTGAACCCGCCTAAAGCGAATTATGAGTTCGCTGCCTAATCCGCTCGGCCAACCCTGGGATAGACCAATATCGTCTTTATTTTAACCCGTGCGTGCAGTGGGTGTTGATCTGGATTTTCATCAGATAGTGCGTAGCATCTTCGACCAGTAGTTGCTATGCTCGTAGGCCTAGCACCCTAAGCTGCTGATACCCAATTTATTTGAAAATACACATAATGTTAGATGCGTTGGCGATAGCATAGCGCATCATGGCTGAGGGTTTGTGGTGCGTTACGCTTCGCTAACACATTCTCCACCCAATGTTGCTTCATATTAAATTGGTATGAGGTTTTCCTACGCTGACCGGGCTGGCTGTGCGTTTTGCCACGTCCCATCCCTATTGTCCTAAACGTCCCCCATGATTAGAATTAACCCCACGCTCGGATTAACCCTCATTTTGCTCTCCATGATGATTGGTGCCGGGGTCGTCAGCGGCTCCTGGGGCTATGCCCTAGGGCGGGAGGCGCTGCGCGGTGTTACCCAACCCGAAACTCGTCCGGGGCAAGTGGGTACTAGTGATGGTGAAAGTGCTCCCCAGAGCGGTCTGGCTATTCTTGATGAAGAAGAGTTGATCAATAACGCAAAAAACCGCATGGCTGGCAACACGCCCACCGCCGCAGTAACGTCGCCGGTGTCCGAGCCTCTGGCCAGTGAGCCACCTAATGAGTCATCTAGTGAGCCAGTGATTAGGGCGGAGGAACGCTCTGACGATAATCAGCTCACGGCAGAGCCTCCTCTAGATGAGTCTGTGGATGGCCAGGCTGTGACGCCTGTGAATGACCTATCTGAGCCATTTCCAGCGGAGAATAGCTGGGTGGATGAACCCGAGGTGGTAGAAGAACCATCCTTTTCCAATGAGGGCGAAGGGCTTGAGCCACCGGGTGAAGGCTTTTGAACATGTCGTCTGAGCATCCCCAGACGGATGCTTCACAATTGGATAGCCATGATAGAGCGTCCTGCTGTAGAGTTCAGCTAGGACGTGGGTCTTTATGCCTCAACGTCTAACTTATGGTGTTGCTCTTGTTTGGTGACTTGGTATAACACGCTTCCTGCCTCCTCTGTGTTCATCATGCCTCAACCTTTTTGTGTCATGACCGCTGTATCTCCTGCGCCCTTGACGGCCACGGATGCAGGTATGCGGTTATTGCTCGTCCTGCTGTTGATCTCTATCAACGGCTTTTTTGTCGCAGCAGAGTTTTCTATTGTTTCCGTGCGGCGATCGCGGATTAATCAACTGGTGTCTGCGGGTGATGTGCAGGCGAAAACTGTTCAAGATTTGCAGCGTAGCATTGAGCGACTTTTATCCACGACCCAACTGGGTATTACCCTATCGAGTTTAGCCCTAGGCTGGATTGGGGAAAGTACCATGGCGACCTTGCTAGTGCGCTCTATGGCAGTCTCGCCCTTGCCCAGCCCCATCAGCTATTTTTTGTCCCATTCCATTGCGGTTCCCCTAGCTTTCCTGCTAATTGCCTACCTGCAAATTGTTCTAGGAGAACTCTGTCCTAAAGCCGTAGCCATGCTGTACGCGGAGCAGATCTCGCGATTTTTAGGGACACCCAGTTTAGCGATCGCCCGTATTTTTAATCCGTTTATTTGGATTCTCAATCAATCCACGCGCTGGCTGCTGCGGCTGGTGGGGATTCAATATACAGGACAGGTTTGGTCGAACCGTTTGACCCCTGAGGAACTCCATTTGATCATCAACACCTCGGCAGAATCGCCGGGGCTGGAGGCAGAAGAACGGCAGTTACTCAGCAACGTGTTTGAATTTGGTGAAGTGACGGCGGGGGAAGTAATGGTGCCGCGCACGAGTATTGTTGAACTTCCTAAGGATGCCACCTTCCGTACTTTGCTGGGGGAAGTAGCTGAGTCGGGGCATTCCCGCTACCCTGTGACAGGGGAGTCGTTGGACGATGTCTGTGGCGTAATTTACTTTAAGGAATTGGCAGAACCCTTGGCCCAGGGGAGTCTGACCCTAGATAGCCCTATTCAAGATTGGATTCGTCCTGCGCGATTTGTACCAGAATATACACCCCTAAATGAGCTACTACACTTGATGCAGCGATCGGGGCAGGCCATGGTGATGGTGGTGGATGAATTTGGCGGGACGGCTGGCCTGCTCACGCTCCAAGATGTGATTAACGAGATTATTGGAGATCCACCGGAGCGCGAAAGTTCTGAAGACCCGGAGATGCAGATTGTGGACGATCGCACCGTGGTGGTGCAGGCTCAAATGGATTTGGAGGAGGTCAATGATCTCTTGAACTTTGACCTGCCTTTTACGGAAGAGTATCAAACCTTGGGGGGCTTCATCATCTACCATCTGCAGAAAATTCCGCCCCAAGGAGAAACCTTTATCTATGGCAAGCTGGAGTTCACAATTTGCTCCGCCGAGGGCCCGCGCCTCCACCATGTGCAAATTCGTCGCCTAGATCTGAGCGTTCCTGATGAATTGATTGAGGATCATCCCCCTCAAGAGAGCGATCGCCCGTCTCGTGACGATACCCATTTTTCGGGACTCGATTCGGGACTTGACGAAGATTCTTCGCCGCTCTAGGGTTTGGAAGGCTCCGACCTTGCTATGGCTGTAGTTCCTGGCAAAACATCCAGAAACCCTGGAGCGGCTCCAACGTTGGAACGTTTATCTAGGACAAGTCTTAACCCGACTGACCACAGCATGACCTAGGCGGTGGGGCGATTGCGATCGCGCCTAGGGGAACTGTGTATGATAAGTTTTATGACGGTATTCTAATCGAGGGGTAGGCTGTATGAGTTTTGAAATTCCAGAATCGATTAAAGTGTGGAGCCAGTTTTTTCACCCGGTTTTGATGTGGGTGCTGTTTGGTCTCACGATCTATGCGCTGTACCTTGGGGTGCAGATTCGTCGTACCCGGGCGGCGGAGGGAGACGCGAAGAAAGAGTTGATCAAAGGCAAGTTTAATGTCAAGCACCATCAAATTGGGGCAGTGCTTTTAGCTTTGATGGTATTGGGCACTATTGGCGGCATGGGAGTAACCTATATCAACAACGGTAAGTTGTTTGTCGGCCCTCACCTGCTGGCTGGCTTAGGCATGACGGGGCTGATTGCTACATCGGCTGCCCTGTCGCCCTTTATGCAAAAGGGGCAAGGCTGGGCTCGCTATACCCATATTGTGCTCAACATTGGGTTGGTGGGGCTCTTTGGCTGGCAAGCGCTGACCGGGATGCAAATTGTGCAGCGTCTCATCGAGAAACTTTAGCCAACCTAGTGAGTCGGGCTCTTGGCTGAACCCTAAGGCGATCGCTTCCTACTAGAGCGATCGCCTTATTGCTTGGGCTTATAACCTGAGGCTAGTTAATGCCGCGATCAGGCATGGTGCCAGTGCGTACTGAGATGGTTTCCATCTCGCCATTGCGGTTGATGCCAATCTCAATATCTTCACCAACGCCACTGCTCTCGACTTGGGCCTGCACATCAGCGGCTGTGGTTACAGATACGTCATTCATGCTGAGGATGACATCTCCAGTTCGCAACCCGGCATTATCTGCGGGTGTGTTTGGCATCACCTTGATGATGACTACGCCTTCTTCTAGATCGTCGTCGATCTGGATGCTTGGATCATTAGACAACTGAGTTTTGGTGTTGGCGTCCAGATCGATCATCTGAATTCCCAAGAAGGGATGCTCAACCCGACCCGTTTCTACCAACTGTTGGGCAACTCTGAGGGCCGTTTCAATCGGAATTGCAAACCCAAGACCTTGAGCGTTGGCGCGGATGGCCGTGTTGATGCCAATCACTTCGCCGCGATCGTTGAGCAAGGGGCCGCCGGAATTGCCTGGATTGATAGCAGCATCGGTTTGAATGAATCGTACTCGCTTATCAGGAATGCCAATTTGGGAACTGGATCGTCCGGTGGCGCTGATGATGCCGGCGGTGACCGTGTTGTCTAGTCCTAGAGGGTTACCAATGGCGATCGCCCATTGTCCTGGAATCAGGGTTTCTGAGTCACCTAGGGTGACGGTGGGCAAATCAACTGCATCAATTTTGATCACAGCAATATCGGTGACTGGATCGGTGCCGAGGACTTCCCCTTGAAAGGTTCGCCCATCCTTGAGCGTGACGTCAACGGTATCGGCCCCTTCAACGACGTGGGCATTGGTAATCAGTTGTCCGTCAGCGCTGAGGATAAATCCGGAGCCAGTCCCTTCTTGGATACGCTCTTCGGGCAAAGGGAGGGAGTCGTCTTCAAAGAAGCGGCGCAGAGGATTGGGAAGACCATCAGGAAGGGCGGATGTAACGCGACGAGAGGCATTGATGCGCACAACGGCCGGCCCAACTTTTTCCACGGCATCGGCAATGAAATTGGGATTGTTGTTAACGGCAGCAATTGAGGGACTGATCGGTTCAGCAGGCTCAGGGCGGGCAGCAAGCGGTGTAATCACCTCAGTCTCTGACGTCTCTGATACTCTTGGATTCAGGGTTACTAGTCTACTGGCATTGAGGTATTGGTTGCCGGCCCAGCCTGCGCCACCCCCAGCGGCTAGGAGAATGAGATAAATCCCAAGTTGTCGAGTCAATGTGCCCATAATTATTGCCCATCGGTGTACCCACCGCATTTCTATAGCACAAGTCTAGCGAATTTTTGAGGAAGGTTAGGGGTGTAATTGCCGAAGGATCTGCACCTGTCCGGATGGATCGGGTGGTGGTGGGTAGGACTGTTCTAGCGCTGTCCAAGCTGGGTGGTCTAGCGATCGCCCTAGGATTTGGGCTATGCCTATCCGGGCAGCCTGATGAGCTGTTTTGCTTGAATAGCCCAGAGCCACCGTTGCTTCAAGCATTCGATATGATGAAATGGGATACGCAGTACCGGGATAGTACGCGGGGTTAGTACAATGCGATGGCGTAAACGATATCAATACTTAGGCAGCATCGCCGCTCTCCTAGCGCTGGCTATAGGAAGTACTAGTCGAGCGATCGCTCAAGACATCCCGGCCGGTGACCCTGAGGCTTTATGTGGCCCGCCGGCCCTGTCGAGAATTCAAACCCATGTGGTACAGCCGGGGGAAACCCTAGAGGCGATCGCCGCTCAGTACGGCTTGATTCCATCGACGCTGATGGGTTTGAATCCAGCGTTGCAGCAGGGCAATTTCTTTAGCGGTATGTCTTTACAGATTCCGCCCTACAACGGTATTCGGGTGACGGTGCCCAGCGGCACCACCTGGCAAGATGTGTCTCGCCAATATAATGTACGGGCTGACGTGCTATTTGAGGTGAATGGCTGTGTGCGATCGCCGGCCGCTACGGCGTTCATCCCTGGCGTCAACTGGTCGCCAGGCTCTGCCGCCACGGCCCCTATGGAGGACTCACCCATCAACGGCTACCCCCTCTCCGAGACTGTGGAGGTGGCTGCGGGCTATGGCTGGCAAATTGACCCCACCAGTGGAGACGTTGTGTTCCATAGTGGTGTGGATTTGGCTGCTGCTTCTGGAACGTCGGTGTTGGCAGTGGGAGATGGCACCGTGGCGTTTGCTGCCGAGCAAGGTAACTACGGCAACTTGGTGGTGATTAACCATAGCCAAGGCCTGCAAACCCGCTATGCCCACCTCGATAGCCTTCAGGTCACCGTAGGACAGGAAATACGCCAAGGGCAACAGGTGGGTACAGTGGGAGAAACCGGTCTTGTTGCCTTTCCCCACCTACATTTTGAAGTGCGCACCAACTCGGATCTAGGTTGGGTGGCACAGAATCCGGCAGACTATGTTCCACAAACGTCCTTGGTGCGTCGCTAGAAGTCATCTAGCACGGAGGGATCCACGTTGGTATGGTCAATCACATCTTTCAACGATAGGGGTCTCACCGGTGCATGATCGGCAGGCGTTTCCCGAGAGATGTCTGGCCGAGCGGAACTGCGTTCTGCTGGACTAGGCAGCGTGCGCATGTCCAACGGCTCACTGCCCTCGCCTAAAAAGTGTTTACGAATTTGGAAGATGCGAAACTCTAGTTCCTCGATCGCTCCCTGGGCTAGCGATCGCAGCTCTTCCTCCGAGAGTTCTTCCTCATAGACCCATGGCACGTAGTAGGCCTTGGTCGCCCGAACAATCGCGTCTCGATAGTTGAGCAGCTTATGTTCTTTGAGGTAGTCCAGCAATCGTCCTTCAACCGTGTGTGCCTCGGCTTCAAACCGAATCGAAATTCGTTTCCGTGCCACCACCGCTAACCTCCTGCCTTGGCTGGTTTTTGAAATTTCAGAGCCATCCACTTTGCGCCGCCATAGCAATCGCTAAAGCGGATCTGCTCAATCTCCGAGGGCAGACTCAGTGCGCCCGCCACTTCTTCTTTGAGATGATCAAGCCAGTTGACGGTGCAAAAGGCGGATCGATCCTCAAAATATTCCTCTAGATCGGTTTGGAGGATAGCCGCTACGCCGCCGCTGATCAGCACCTCATAATGAGGCACATCCACCGCTGCAAACCATTCATCGAGACGATGCTTCACCAGATCCCAATAGTAGGCCTTGGCTTGCTCAAAGCGATCGCTCAATCGGTAGACTTGCCCTGGCCGCGAAGGAAAGGTGACACTGCCCATACCTTTGATCAAGGCTTCATAGAGGAAGGGATCATCGGAGTTGCAGGGCATGTCTTGGGAAATGGCGACCAAAACCTGCTGGAAGCCCAGACGTTCTGTGCTACTCGGCTCACCCCGAGGCGGCTTCCCTTCCCGGAAAAAGAGAAAACTCAAGTCACGATGCCCAAACATGAGTACGGCAAAGGTTTGATTGCTCAGCCCGCCATGCTGGGCCATTTCCACCTTGCGCCACTGGACGAGGCCTGCCGCTTCTGGCAAGACTTTCACCTGTTCTAGATCTAAGTCAATCTCGCGGCCGCGATAGGTGAACGACTTTTGACCCAACAGGCGATGGGTGAGCGGTTTATAGTCGGTTAAATATTCATTAAACGGCAGCGCTACGCCGACATCGAGGGGAACCCGAGTTAGGTCGTAGCGATGGGCCAATTCACCGATCACTCCTAGCACTTTCAAGTGAGCTAGGGCGCTTTTAGGAAGATTGCTGGTGGATTTATTAGGTTTTCCTTGAGCATCAACCCCTAGGGCATAGACCGGATCGTCAGGGGCGAGCTGGATGTAGCTCACAGACTCTAAGCCTGTGCCAAGTTGTTCTCCTTGCGCTTCAATGATCGTGAGTTCAGAAGGTGGCATATCTGCAACCAGGGGCGAACATTTGAAGGCGTGCAGGCCAATGCCGTCGCTCATGACTGCTTTGGTGCTGGAGCTACCGAGGTCAACAAAACATTGATAGTGCGCCATGGGTGACTGGGAAGCGCGATAAAAGGTCAACGTACACCGCTCATCATAGAGCGATTTAACCATCATGATGGCATGGTGCCGATCGCCCAACTGCCAAGTGGATTACGCATCTACTGAGCATTCAGGAGAGCGATCGCCCTTCTCATGCTTCCGACTCAGGTCGTGCTGATTCAGAAGGTGACTGAGCAGGACCTTCTGCTAGCAGAAGGCCGGGTCTCGCAATCTATATGGCTAGTACAGTAGCTAGTACAAATATACCAGTAAACGAAACGCTTAGGAATCTTGGTCGTCAGAGGGCGGTGCGAAGCGATCGCGCACCACCAACAGTACAAACACGCCCACGGTGATGGCAATCGACGTGAGCAAAATCCACGCTAGTTGTGACCCACTGATGCCGACCATAGGCTAGGAGGAGATGGAGGGTAACTGGAGAAGCGGCCACAACAGTAGCATTTCTAGGCTGAAAATAGATCTCGGATTGTAATTTTTTCGCTAAGATTTTTGATCAATTGAAAAAAATGTTTGATCCTTGTGTGTCTTAGGCTACAGAGCCTGACATGATCGAGAAAATCAAGGGAATGATCATTATTGACGATGGGTTTCATCTTCGAGCACGCGTTAGAGTCAAAAGGATAGAGGTTGACGTTGGGGTGTTGATCGTTTGTTGGGGCAGGGGTGCCACGGATCTCTGGAGTCCCCTAGTCAAGACAGGCGATCGCGTTTGACGACGGCTTCATGCTTAGCATCTACCCAATGGAGCGAGGTGTCACGGGATACCTGTTCATGGTTCTGACCCTGTGCCTGTCATGCTTCAACCTGGGATTATGAGAACCATCATCATCGAGTGATCCGGGTTGGGCTGTGTGTTCTAGATGGATGGGGAAGAGTCCCAGCAGACATCTGGGCAGCGTAGACGGGGTTGCGTCGTTACATCTACTCATCAATTCGGTTGGACAAACCTGGGTTTCAAGAGGAGTACACCGATGGGTAAAACCCTTTTGTTGACGTCTTTCCAGACTTGGATGCCTCATCAGACTTCAAATTCTTCAGATGACTTGATTGCAGAGCTGTTGCGCTCTCGAACGGTATCGCCCACGCTGCAAACCCTGCGGCATTTGCCCGTGAATTTTCAGCAGGCTCCGCTGCAGGCGATCGCTGGCGTTAATCGGATACGCCCCCATGTGTTGCTCTGCTGCGGCATGAGTGAACGCAGCCAGACCTTGAATTTAGAGTCGCGGGCGATCGCTCCCCGCGAGACGCTACATACGCCGTTTAACTTAGATCGGCTGGTGGATGGTTTAACCATGACCCAGATCAGCCATGATGCCGGTCGGTTTGTTTGCAATTATTTGTATTACGCCATGCTGCGCTACGTTCGAGACCAGCATCTCGATCTGCCATGCCTTTTTATCCATGTGCCAATTTTGACAGAGGTTAACCGTTGGGCTATCTTGAACGACTTTCAAAAGATTTTGCACCGAGTTTGTCATAGCCAACCCTTGGTTGACTTCCCTGACGAATCAAGGTATTTACAGAGTCTAGACCTGTCACCCAATCGCCGTTATGTGGATGTTGCTCTCGACTCTCACGCTAGCTGACCTACCGGCTCCCCCCGAGCCCCAGGAAATTGTGGTGCCCCAATCGGTGCGATCGCTGCCGGGGCAACTCGACTCCGTTCCGGTGTTCAACAGCAACAGTCCAGAACTCGTGCAAATGGAGGGTATTTTGCTCTCCACCTTTCCCCCCATGGGCATGGCCGATCCCAGCGCCCATCTCGACTTTGCCTTTCAGGGACGCTTTGATATCTTTGCCCACCATGTCTACCGGGCTGACGATCCAGAGGATCTCACCAGCCTGTATATCGGCGTTGTAGCCTATAACCCTGGCGATGATGACGCCACCATCAGCATTTTGCATGGAGCGAGCTATCTGAGTCAGCCCGATGCTCCCTTCTTTCCCCTGCCGCCCCTAGAGGACAATCCTCGGGGGGATGTGTTTGCGGGGCCGGGTAGTCGGGTAATGTCCGATGTGTTGCGCAATCGACGGCAGGAGGAGCGGTTTCCAGCACAGGTGACGATTCCGCCGGGACAGTATCGCCTGTTGTTGAATGCACCGATTCCCGTGGCTGAACTAGATCCACCGCTGAACGGGCGATCGACCCTGATGCGGCTCAGGAGTGATCAACCCATCTACCTAGCGAGTCTGGCCCACTATGCTGAGGTCATCGTTGACCTGGATGCGGATGCCGACATGGGTGCGGATGCCGATATGGGTGCGGATGCCGACACCGATCAGATGGGCAATCCAGATACCGAAATAGATGCCGATGCCGATAGGGATCAGATCGGTGACCCAGATGCCGAGATGCCCAGGCTGCAGGAGCAAGCGCCTTCTCTGGAGGATTGGGTGACGCTGTTGGAAACCGGCGACTTGGCCGGCGGACGCGATCGCCCCCCTACGCCGCTGGATGCTCTAGGGCAGATCATCTACGGGCGAGTGGCGGGGGTGGCCCAGGGCTCCCAATGGGATGCTTTTGTGTCCGATACGCCGGAGAGCGTCAACCTAACCATTCCTGAGCCAGGCGAGGCGGTGTCCTATGGGCTGAGTACCTTGGTGGCAGGACGCTTGGGTACAGGGCAAGTGCAGACTGCGCCGATGCTGGTGCGCTATCCCGATACGGCCTACCAAGCCCACGGCAACTATGGCATTCAGTACAACTTGTTTATGCCGCTCTATAACCCAACGCAGGTGGCCCAAACCGTGACCTTAAGTTTGCAAACGCCTATCAAAGAAGATGTGCTTTCTCAAGATGGGCTGCGCTTTTTTGAACCCTTGCCCACTCAGACTTTCTTTCGCGGCACCGTGCAGGTTAGCTATATCGATGACGACGGGCGTCCCCAATCGCGCTTTGTCCATCTCGTGCAGCAGCGGGGCGATCAAAGTGAACCCTTGGTGACGCTAACGCTGCCCCCGGGCGATCGCCGCTCTGTGGAGGTGAGTTTTCTCTATCCTCCAGATTCAACCCCGCCTCAGGTGTTGACCCTGCGAACCCTCTTGGCTGGCGAGGATTGACGTTAGAAGTGCTGAGTGCATCCCACTTTTGTAACCCTCACCCTAAATCCCTCTCCCAAGTCGGGCTACCGCTTATACACATCTTAGAGATGAGCCAGTGACCAACCT
>DATNRH010000628.1 GCA_036703605.1 Candidatus Obscuribacterales bacterium
GGCAATCCCACCACAAACCGTACTTCGATCTGGTGATCATCCAGCAGCACCGCATTGCGATCGAGCACCTGCTGCACCGGCGAGGCTATGGATATCAACCCACTTTTGCCACTGCCCCGCTGCGATCGCCCTTGATGAGCGGCGCAATAGACCTGGCGATGGAGATAGTCGCGCAATGCTAGGTGGCGGCTAGGCGATCGCATTAAATCCGCCGGAAAACCAGCTCCGTGAGTCCCCTGCTGGGGCACCTGCACCCGCACCCGACTAGGAGCTGCAAAGGGATCGCCCTGCACATGGTCGATGATTAGGGTAAAGCCTGGGAAGCTGTAGGTACCCTGAAGTTGCTTATAGGCTTTGTAGCTCTGACGATCGAGGTTGAGTAGGGTTTGAGAGAGGTGGTGATGGGTACTCATAGGTCAGAAACGATCATCCGAACCAGCGTTTCCCGCCAGCGTTCCCTGAGCGAAGCCGAAGGGAGCGCTGGTGTCCTAAGTAGGTGGACTCATGAAGCTAAGTTGCCGGGTTTCGGCTTCGCTCAACCCTCTTCTCGTAAGGATTTGCGCCCTACTGACTACAGGGTGTCAGGGTAACGTTCCCTGCCTCATAAGCCTAGGAGGCAGGCGATCGCGCTCCGAGAGAACGCTGAAAAGCAGGGCGCTGCATCAACGTGTTGAGATAGGTTTGCAGAACCGGATAGTCATCATACCCAATCTTTAACATCATGGGCACATAGGCCAAGTAAGAACCCACCGCCACATCCGCCGCCGTGAAGCGATCGCCCAACACAAAGGGCTGCTGTTCCAAGATCCGGCTGAGGGTGCCAAAAAGATTGGGCATCTCCCGTTCTCGGCTGGATTCAATAAAAATCCCTGGCCCAAACGTAGCATTGGCAAACAGCGACCATTGGGCTAGGAGGGCTCGTTCTTCAAGCGTTTGAGCCCCGCCATAGCGCTCTGCTAGATAGAGCAAAATTGCGCCCGACTCCCAGAGGACAACGGTGCCGTCCACAATGGCAGGCACCTTCCCAAAGGGGTTGATCGCCAAGAAATCTGCCTGGCGATGTTCTTTAGCCTGCAAATCGAGCAGGATGAACTCGTAGGGAACCTCTAGCTCCTCCAAATACCACTGCACAATCGACGCTCGACTGCGAGCTGCTCCATAAAGCTTCAACATCCTAACCCTTCCTACAGCTTCTGGTGGGTGTAGGCATGTTGCTTAACATTGTCTTCCGTTTTGACAATGCGCTCAGAGTTCAAAACCCGTTTCCGCTCGGTGGAATGGTTGAGATCTCGGAAAGCCGTGCCCACAGGGATATGCTGGCTAGCTTCAGGGCGCGTCTTATAGGTGCGGGCAGCAGCGATCGCCCGTTCCATAAACTGATCGCAAAGCTGCACATGCTCAGCCGCATCGGGAATCGACGTCAAGTATCCCTGGTCATTCATAATCGTGCCTACCGTGGTACCGAAGGCCACGTCGTAGGAGGTGGGAATGCCTTTAAGAACAGCTTCCAAGGCAGCAGAGGGAATGGGTTCGGCCACTTGCACCGGATGCATTTCACCATCATCTCGGAGGAAGCAGGCAGCTAGACCAATGACAATGTAGTCATCGGCGGTGAGATCGGGAGCGTTGGCTAAGAGGGATACTGAGGTCATAGGTTCGACATTAAACAACTAGCAAACAGGAATCAAACTAGATCTATCGATCTCAAGTAGTCAAGATCTCAGGTAGAACAGATAGTACAGAACTCTTACGTCTGGATGAAGCAACGGGAATCAGATAAACTATGAGCGATCACCCTCTTTGATCTCCGAGCTACCATCGAGTCTTATACTCATCTGGCATAGAGTG
>DATNRH010000629.1 GCA_036703605.1 Candidatus Obscuribacterales bacterium
CTAGATCTATCTACTTATGTATCCGCAGGGGCAGGTTCCCGAGCAGCAACGGCTAGCACCAAACATAGGGCCGCGACAGCCTGTTGCCATGCTTGACGGGTTGCATCGTCGGGCACAGTCTCAAACAGCCCCACCAGTCGAGGAATGGCAGCCTCTAACGCAGGTCGAGGCACTGGACGATGAAGCTCAACGAGGTGGGTAATGCTTTCCTCACTGCGGAGAAACTTCACGACCCAGCCAGTGGTATGGTCTGGGCTATCGGGTACTCGCTGAACACCGAGTTCTGTTTTTAGCCAGGTATAAAAAGGCGGCAAATGCTCTGCTAGTAATAAACCTGCTGTCGGCAAGGTCTCTTGAAGCAAAGGAACATTTAGCTGGGACAAGAGAGTCTGGAGGTCTGAAGACTTGAGCAGGGCGGGTAGTCCCATATCTAAAAGCTGCTGAAGCTGAGCGTTCGACAGGGAAAGATGCTGAGTGAAGGTTGCTTGCACGAGTATAGTCTCTAATCGTTACTCCTAATCTAGCTAGATTCTCTCCCGCAACACTATGAGCTACCTCATGAAGCACCACCAGCTGTGTCTAGATTGGTTGAAACCAGTTCTAGATGAACGTTCAAACGTCTTCTAGGTAAGTCGTTCACAACCTAATTTGTCACAGGATCAGGATTAATTCAGGTGAAAGTCTAGTCCTTGATCAGCATGGAGCGATCGCGCCCCTTGTTGCAGAGGAGGGAGTAGATCGAGGGAAAGCTGCAATTGATTGAGTCCCGATCCATAGGGTGAGGGGCCGTGATAGTCACTACCTCCGGTGGTCAGTAAGCCATACTGCTGGCCAATGACTGCTAGACGACGGCGATCGCGTTCTGCATGGTTAGGATGATAGACCTCAAGGCCCATCAACCCTGCTTCCACCAATGTGGGTAAGACCTCCGGCACTGGCCCACCTCGAAATAGATAAGGATGGGCCCAAACCGGCACAGCACCACAGCGTCGCAGAAGCTGAATGCCGTCAACGGCCGAAAATTTTTCATAGGCCACATGGGCAGGCTTATCTTCCCCTAGCCAGCGCTCAAAGGCTTCCTGAGGCGATCGCACATAACCGGCTGCCACCAGCGCCGCTGCAATATGGGGACGACCAGGAGCCATCGTGTCTGATAGACGGGGTAGGATGATGGGATAGCCGAGAGCAGCTAAGTTTTCAGCCATCTGCTGAGCGCGGCGATGTCGTCCTTCAACCCGCTCTCGCAGTGGTGCTTCCAAGGCCTGACGATTGGGATAGAAGCCCAGAATATGCAGCGATCGCCCATTATGCACCGTACTCAGTTCCACCCCCGGCACCAGGGTCAGGGAGGTACCGGCAGCAGCTTGGTAGGCCTCATCCCAGCCCGAGAGGGTGTCATGGTCGGTGATCGACAGAACCTTGAGTCCGGCAGCGATCGCCTCCTGCACAAGCTGGGTTGGGGTAAGGCTGCCGTCGGACTGGGTGCTGTGGCAATGGAGATCTAGCATGGTATTGGCGGGGAAGAGCCGGAGGGGTATAGGGTTGATCGTCATTTCAGTATAACGGGGCTGACGCGGGGCATGAGAGCGATCGCCCCCCGGGGAATGAAGCTACGTTGCCGGGTTTCGACTCCGCTCGACCCTCGTCTCATCAGGATTGGAGCATTGAGCGCCGTCGAAAGGCTTGCCAATCGTTATGTCCTCCCACTTAGTAGGTGGCGGTGAGTTTACTGAGCAGATGATCGCGCATCAGAATCGGCGGATAGCGGCG
>DATNRH010000630.1 GCA_036703605.1 Candidatus Obscuribacterales bacterium
GTTACTTGTCCATTACCCAGTGTGGTGGTCACTCCATTGGAGGTTGTGAGCGATCCGGCTGTGACATCTACACCATTGTTTGCATCAACATTACCTGTGAAGGTGGCCTGCTCTGCGACACCGAGCGTACCTCTTACGTTAGTAGCAGTTCCTGATGCTGCTAAGTCTGTTTGTCCGGCTACATCAAGGTTACCGTTTAGGTCGGAGTTCGTGGCTACCGTCAGGTCAGCTCCGCTCACATCGACTCCGTTGTTGGCGTCAATGTTACCTGCAGAAGTTACTTGTCCATCGCCCAATGTGGTGGTAACTCCATTGGAGGTAGTTAACGATCCGGCTGTGACATCCACCCCGTTGGTGGCATCAACATTCCCCGCTGCCGTAATCTGTCCTGCATCGTTAATGGAGAGCGCATTAGCAGCCGACCCATCGGTGATGGTTAGGGAATTCCCCGTGGTGACACCAATCGTTGTAGGCGTGATCAAATCTCCTCCTAACTGGATGTTGCCATCCGGATTCTCCCGAACACCATTGTCTGCGGTGATGGAACTGGAGATAGCTTCTCTCACCGCCTGCTCTGTAGGTAGGTTCGTGTCGAGTCCCGTAGTTCCGATGGTCGTCACAATGTTGTCAACAGGGTTACCCGCTGCATCAAACTTCAAGTTTCCATCTACTTGCGTATTTCCAGTTATGGTGGCACTATTGAAGGTCACATCGTCGGTGGTGGCTACCCGCTGATCAAGGTTGTTGATGTTTTGGAAGTTGGTATTGTCGACACTGCCATCGGCGATCTTCGTGGCGTTGATGGCAGCGGTGGCGTTGATGTCTTCATCGATGATCGCGCCATTGGCGACTTCATCAGTACCCACGGCGCCGGTAGCGATATCATCTGCAATGATGGTATTGAGCGCGATCTTGTCCGTGGTGACTGCATCGGCAGCGAGCTCGGGGTTGCCTACAGCCCCGCCAACGATCTGTACATTCCCGGCATTATCAAGCGTGACATCTCCGGTTACACCTACGGAGTTGACAGTGGTGCCGTCTCCAACGAGGATATTTCCATCAGTATTGGCAGCGAGCTCAGCTTCATTGCCCGTAACATCCCCGACGAGGATGGATCCCTGGGTTAGGTTGTTCTCTGCATCGATCTGCGCGTCGACATATCCCTTGGCCGCAGCAGCGGTAGGGAGCTCG
>DATNRH010000631.1 GCA_036703605.1 Candidatus Obscuribacterales bacterium
GTAAAGGTACTTCCTACAATGGTAGTTGGGGCATTGCGCAATAGCAACGCTCCTCCATTTTTGCTGAAATCATCACCTAGGGTTCGATTCTGCGAGAAGGTGACGTTGGCGATGGTGGTAGGGGCATCCATGATCCATGCACCACCGCCTTGGTTGCTAGCTATATTGTTGAGGAAGGAGGTATTGCGTAGGGTAAAGCCTTTATTGGGGCCATTGGTGATATGCACCAATGCGCCACCATTGCCGTCACCACCTCCAGGTAAGTTTAAGACCCTATTGCCTCTAAAGACAGATAATTCTACGATAACGCGGTCGTTCTGTCCGCTGTAAAGATAAGCGGCTCCCCCTTCTCCACGACCTTTATTGCTTTCAAATACATTACCCGTCAGGCGGATGGTGCCACCGGCGCTATTGGCCGCACTGGCACGATCAGTGTAGATTGCGCCACCGTAGCCGCGCAGGAATGGGTTAGGATTGCCGGTATCGTAGCGGCCGGCAGTGGTATCATTGCCTATGAAGCGAGAGTTTTCAACCGTGAGATTGCCATTCAGGCTGTTGATGGCACCGCCGTTGATGCCTCGGTTATTGATGAAGTCGCTATTACGAACCGTGAATCGATTCGGTCCCCAAAAGGCGATCGCTCCTGCCCCACGCTCATCATTAGCGCCCGTGCCGATATTGGCCCGGAATTTGCTGTTATTGACCGTGAGATTGCCTTCATAGGCGCTGAAAATTGCGCCGCCGCCTTTCTGGGCTTTGTTGCCGCTAAAAGATACGTTGCGCACGACGACGGAGGCTTGGTGTTCTGTACTAATCGCTCCACCGCGATCGCGGGTAAAGCCATTGGTTAGGTTCAACCGTTGAAAGGTCACCTGGGTTGGCATTACGTGGTTGGACTGCACCAAAAAGATGCGGTGTGCCCTATTGCCGCTAATCGTCAAGCCTCGGGCGTCACTGCCGTCGATGGTGATGTTTTTACCGGCAGCAATGGTGAGGGTATTGCGTAGGGTGATGGTTTGATTGGCTAGTCTTGAGGAAAACCGAATGGTGTCGCCCGATCTAGCCCTGGCGATCGCGTGACGTAGAGATCCAGCCGTGGTGGTATCTGCAACTCTGGTGACGATAAAGGTTGTTGGCATAATGATGAAGGTAAGCAATAGGGAATCAAAACAACTGGACGTATCTAGAGGCTTAGACCATGAGGACGTTTTGGGGGCAACCTGTCTAGGGACGGACATGGC
>DATNRH010000632.1 GCA_036703605.1 Candidatus Obscuribacterales bacterium
GAAGGGAGGATTGGAGCCTTTGGGCTATGCTTCATTTGCGGGTGCTTTATTAGCGGTACGACTGATTGGTGATCGATTGAAGATGCGTTTTGGAGCCAAGAAATTAGTAATCACCGGTTCTCTATTTGGTGCCGGGGGACTGACCCTGGCTCTGCTCGTAAGTAATCCTATTATTGCCGCTATCGGTTTTTTCATCACCGGAGTGGGTGTGGGCTTGAACTTCCCACTCATCTTCAGCGCTGCCGGCCGCGAAGGCGCCGTGGCTCTGACCTCCGTCGCATCCCTCGGTTATGTAGGAGGGATGGTCTCCCAACCCGCCATGGGCTGGATCGTCACCAAACTCGGACTAGTAGGCGGCTTCAGCTTCGTCGTGCTCGCCTGCCTCACCATTGGCCTCCTGGCGATGAGATCCCGCTTGCTTAGGGAATAGATTTTAGACTTGAGACATAAGACGTGAGATTTAAGACCTTCTTTCCCCTCCTTGGAGGGGTGCAGGGTGGGTTAGTCTGCGCAAACGTCCACCTGTATCCTTTTTGACCTCGATCAATCCAATCCCGAAGGGATAGAGGGTGTCTAGGTTTAAGGTTGTGGCCATATTGTATAATAGGCGAAAATCCTACTCCCGTATTCTCCCAGCTCAAAACTCCCGACTCCTAACTCACTCCCCCAGCTCCCAAATCGCCGTGGTCTTTGCCGGCACTTTAAGGGCCTCATTCAAATCGATAACCGAACCATCCAACACCGAACGGCCGGAGCTAAAGTGCTTAAGCACTTCCGCGAAGCGATCAGGGGAGAGGCTCTTTTCCTCGGTACTGCTGTTCATGATCACCATCACAGTTTGTTCATCGTGCACCCGGAAATAAACGTAGGTATCATTCTCCGGGATGAAATGAACGAGCTTACCTTCGTGAATTGCCTTGGCCCCTTTTCGCCAGTTGGTGAGGGACTTCACATAGTCAAAGATCTCATTCTCCTTATCGGTACGGCCTTCCTGGGTGAATACGGAACGGGTATCCTCCGGCCAGCCGCCCGGCATGGTTTGGCGCCAGCCTTCATCATCGCCGCCACGGTTTTCATGCGCCATCATCAGCTCGGTGCCATAATAAACCTGTGGCGTGCCGCGCGTAGTCATCAGGTAGGCATAAGCCATCTTGAAGTGCTTCTCATTCTTGCCCAGGTGTTCGAAAACACGACTCATATCATGATTATCTAAAAAGGTGACATTGCTCATTGGATCCGAATACAAGAAGTCCTGCGACAGGAGATAATACAGCTGGCTGAGCCCGCTGTCCCATCCAAAGTTCTGATTGAAAGCATCCCGGGTCTTGAAAGCGAATTGGAAATCGGTGAGGCTGGGGAGGTTCGACTGGTAGCCATCGTCCACACCTTCTTTATCGAGTTGC
>DATNRH010000633.1 GCA_036703605.1 Candidatus Obscuribacterales bacterium
GCTTTAACCACCTATTTACTCTACAAAACACCATTAGGACGACAAGTGCGCGCTGTAGCTCAAAACCGAGAAATGGCCAAGTGTTTGGGTGTAAATACGAGTTTGATTGATCTCCTAACCTTCTCCTATGGCTGTGGTTTAGCAGGCGTAGCTGGGGCGGTCATTTCATCGCTCAAGAGTGTATCGCCACCTATGGGGCAAGACTACCTGGTAGACGCCTGGATGGTGGTAGTCACCGGCGGAGTCGATAAGATTATCGGCACGCTTGCGGGGGCATTTATCATTGGTGAATCGAATGCAGCGATCGCTTATCTACTGAACGATCCAGTTGCGCGGGTGATTGTTCTCGCTGCTGTGATTGTCCTCATTCGCTATCGTCCCGAAGGTTTATTCACGGTTCAGAAACGGGCTTAGGGATCTTAGGCATCCTTACGTTATGGTTCTCTGAGGTTCGGTTGGCATTCATGGAGTCATCTCAATGACGCAAGTTTTAGAGGGTAATCAACAGCAATCTAAACTCCCGATTAAGCTAATCATTATCGGTGGAGTTGTTTTCCTAGGATTCTTTATTTTGCCTTTTATCCTAGGCCGCTTTCAGACAGCACTTATGTCCAAGCTGTTGCTGTTTGGGGTTTTAGGTATCAGTCTTGACCTAGTTTGGGGATTCACTGGCATTCTCAGCTTTGCCCACGGCGTGTTCTTTACCCTGGGAGGATATGCCGTTGCTTATTACCTCAAGCTCAATCTATCCACGGATAGAAATACTTATGGGGTAGAGCTGCCAGACTTCATGGTCTGGAATGGATTAACAGAACTGCCCTGGTTTATTGCACCCCTTAAATCATTCCCTGTGGCTCTGATTGCCATGGTTGTAGTGCCAGCACTCTTTGCCTACATCATTGGCTGGTTTATCTTCCGCTCCAAGGTGAGTGGGGTATATATCACCATCATCACCTTGGCAATTTCGTCAGCACTGACCACCTTTTTCATTAGTCAGCAAGCCTATACCGGCGGCACCAATGGCATCACAGATATTGCTCGGCTCAATCTTTTAGGTATTGAGTTCAGTGACATGAACCTTTATTGGGTGATTTTGATCTTTGCCACCCTAGTGCTCGTCGGCAGTTGGCTATTGACCAAGTCCAACCTAGGCTTGATTCTTCGTTCAATTAATGAAAACGAGCGTCGTATTTCCTACCTTGGCTATGATGTCGCGAGTTTCAAGATATTCATCTGGACTCTATCGGCTGCGATCGCTGGCATTGCAGGAGGATTATTTGTTCCCCTCAACCAGTTTATTTCTCCAGTCTATCTAGCCGTTGCCTTTGGGACCCAGGTGGTGATTTGGGTTGCGATCGGCGGGCGAGGAACGCTTATTGGGCCAGTGATTGCCGCCATTCTGCTCGGACAAGTGCAAAACTACGCCGAGCGGGTCACTCAAGATTGGCAGCTCGTTGTAGGTGTGCTGCTGCTGGTTGTGGTGCTCTTCTTGCCCAACGGTTTGATGGGTTTAATTCCCGACCGGTTTAGCCTTAATGCCCTACCCAAAATGATGGCGACAAGCTCTAGTTCATCTGGTCATATTCAGGCAAGGCTCTTGGACTGGTTCACTCCTTCCAAAGCTTGGTTATCTAGCCTAGGCGATCGCATTAGCCGAGGCAAGAGGCGCGATCGCTCTCGCCATTAACAGGCAGTCCGTGTTCTCTGCCCCACACTCACACCGTTTTCGTTCATCGTTGTAGTCGCTTCCCACAGAGGTTAGTTCCATGGATTCAGTATTATCGGTTAAGGACTTAAAAGTCGTCTTCTCGGGCTTTCAGGCTCTGAAAGGGGTTACACTGGACGTAGGCGATCGCGAAATCGTGACGATTATCGGCCCCAACGGTGCTGGAAAAAGTACGTTACTAGATGCGATCGTCGGCAAGTCTCCGGTTGCTTCGGGACATGTGTACTACCATGGCCGCGAAATCACCAACCGAAGCCCCCACGAAATTGCCCGCATGGGTCTAGGCCGTAAGTTCCAAAATCCTAACGTCTATAACGGTCTCACGATTTTCGAGAATATTCTGCTAGCACTCAAGGGAGAGCATGGAATTTTCGAATCACTCACGTCAAAGCTAACGCGGGCCAAGAAAGATAAGATTGCTTGGGTTCTCGATCGAATTGGTCTTTTGGACAAAGCCTACATGAAGGTTTCATCCTTATCCCATGGTCAGAAGCAGTGGGTTGAGATTGGTATGGTCATTGCCCAAGATCCATCTATTATTCTGCTGGATGAACCAACTGCCGGCATGACCTCTGATGAAACCCATCTCACCGGTGAAATCATCAAGATCATCTCTCAGGATCACTCCGTGGTGGTCATTGAGCACGATATGGAATTTGTGAAGCAGATCGCCCAACGCATCATTGTATTGCACCAAGGTGAAAAGCTCGCTGAAGGTACCGTATCGGAAGTTCAGAACAATCCTAAGGTCATTGAGGTGTATTTGGGCCGTGAAAGAATCGACGTTGCTGCTTGATTTAACCGATGTAACTGCTGGCTATGGACAAACGCCTGTGCTCTTTGATGTGAGCATGACGGTTCATAGAGGAGAGATTGTTTGTTTGCTAGGTAGAAATGGAGTAGGTAAAACCACTCTGCTGCGCAGCATTGTTGGCTTAAATAAGGTAAACAAAGGCAGCATCATCTTTGATGCAGATGACATTACCAAAGTCCCTACCTACAAACGCACCCGTTATGGAATCGCCTACATTCCTCAAGGTCGGGAGATTATTCCCTATCTATCGGTTCTTGATAACCTCAAGCTAGGTTTAACCGCGAACCGCAATAGCAAATCGCGTAATATCTTGGAGGAAATCTTTGAGTTCTTCCCAATGCTTAAGCAACATCTAAAGCGTCAGGGTGGGCTCTTGAGCGGCGGACAGCAACAGCAGCTGGCGATCGCCCGTGGGCTGATGTCTGATCCTC
>DATNRH010000634.1 GCA_036703605.1 Candidatus Obscuribacterales bacterium
TCTAGCCCAAGGGGATGGCACGATCGCCTTCACGGCTGACCAGGATAACGTCTCGGTGCATGGCTTAGTCGAGCCCTTTGATTGGCCCGTTGATCTCCGTCTCGATTTAGCAGCCTACCCCGGTCGGATTGAGCTTCACAATGGTCTGAACCTAGCGTTAACCGGCGAGGCAGCGCTTGAAGGCATCTCTGGGGGCTTCCGACTCCAAGATGGGGAGTTATGGGGCGTGACCGATGAGGAGATCGGCGAGGATACCAATGCCTACCAGATCACGGCCGGTAGCCTGGCGGCCCATGCGGAACAGGGTGGTTTCCGGGATCAGCGGGGCTGGACGCGCTGGGCTACGGTACAACGCGATCGCTTACTGCGATCGCCCCTCACCCTGCAGCAGGCCGGCCAGACGGTGGCCTATGCCCTCACCTCCACCCTCGATCCCCTATCGCTGACCGTTGGATCCCATACCTGGCAGTTTTGGTTTCGCGATGTGCCCTTGTTGGCCGATAGCCAGCGCTTTGATCGGGATAGGACGCGATCGCCCATTGCCCAGGAACTACAGTCAGATATTAATGATCCCGAGGCGCGATCGCAGGTCTATAACGCTCTGAATGGCTACGAATGGCGTTTGGGTGACTCAACGTCTCTTGCTTATCTAGATCTCATGGGTCTGCATTTTTATCCTCTCACCCTAGAGGTAGTGCAGGTAGACCAAGATAAGGTTACAGGCGTGGAGATCATCGGTCGCTTGCAACTGCCCTTGAGCGTTCCCACAGGGGAGATAGAGGATGTCAGTAATGCTGTGCGTCTGTCGTTTACTCGCTCCGAAGATGGTCTAGTCTTATCTGGTTTGTCCTTGGAGCCACCGGTATCTGATGTGTCCTTAGAGTCACCGGTATCGGACAATAGTGCAACAGACGCAGCCCTAGCGATGGCCCACTGGCCGCTGGCACTCGCCAATGGAGAATTGAGCAATGCTCCGATGCTGACTTGGTCATCGATTCGTCTGGGTGAGCGGGATGGGGCACCGGTGATTCAACTAGGTGATGCGGAGGCGGGCGAGGCGGGTCAGGTGTGGCTGCAGTTTGTGCTCTTTGAGCAGCTTTGGTCGGTTCCTCTCGGCGTCGTTCAGTTGCCCACCGCTCCCCTCACCTTCACCTTTCCCATGCCCGCCGAAGTGACTCACCTAGCACCGGAATGGGTGAGGGTGGACTTGGATCTGAACGACTACAGGCATCAGGTAATCCTGCAATTAGAAGTACAGGTTGGTCGGCAGCAGGTGGCGGTGCCCCAGACCGCATTTCTGGCCAAGGTGCAGTTTGATCTGTTGCACGATACCCAATCCTCGGCAGCCTCAGACTTTTTCTTTGGCGACCTTGAAGGATCGGCGGAAAGCCAAATCGTCGTGGTTCGACCAGGCACCCTGCAGTTTCAGTGGCAGGGCTATCAGGTGCCGGACTCTGCCGAGGCCAATTTGGTGCAGCTCCTGCCGGGGATGCATCTGCAAAGTTCTGACCAAGCCCCCGGCTATACGGCCCTCACCTTTACCGCTCAACCCCAGACATCTTCCTCAGACTCTCGGATGCAGGTGTCAACCCTGCGGCTAGAGACGGCCTTCATGGAGCTGGTGCTGTTCTGCCAGTGGGGCGACTTTTTGCAGCAGACCGGGGTAACCCAGGGATCGCGATCGCTCCTCTACGCGTCCTCAGCCGGAGATATCACCGTAGGCTATACGGCCCGGTGGGAACCGGATCCGGATCCGGAAACGTGGGAAGGAACGTGGGTAGAATCGCTGTTGCTAAATGGATTGTTGGAAATCAGAAATCTGCTGTCTTGGCCTCTGGCTATGGATTTATCCGCTGGCGATGATCCGCAAACCGTACTGACCTTACCTGCAACGATTCAAGACGGGATTCCCCAGCCCCTCGATCACCTACGTCACACCGCCCAGATCTTATTCAATCAGCATAGCTTACCCACCGATATGCTGCGCCCCGGTCAAGATGAACTGTTGTTTGAACTGGTCGAAGATCGTCCCTGGCAGTTCCTAGCCGTGGTGGAGCATCAGATCATCAATGTCTTGCCCCAGTCTGCCGATTTAAGCAGCCATCGCTTGGAAGGCGATCGCCGCTGGACGGTCACCCAAATGGTGCAAATGGGAACTCCCGCTCAACTGCGGGATGCTCTCCTAGCCCAGAGCGATCGCCATACGTTGGATGCAGGGACGGGCATACGTTCCCTGGGCCAGGCCTTAGGCGGCACCCTAGGCACTGACCTGCGCGATCATCTGGCTGGCGACCAAGCTGCCCTCGATCACTTGGCTCCCCATACACTGCTGGTGGATCTGAGCAGTCCCCACTGGATTCGCCAAACGCCCCTAAACACCAGCAACGGCACTGTCCTA
>DATNRH010000635.1 GCA_036703605.1 Candidatus Obscuribacterales bacterium
ATTACTTCCAAAACCGAAGTTAGCAACATTTCCGTCAATGGTATTTGGCTGCTCTGTAGCGATCTTGAGTATTTTTTGCCCTACGAGCAGTTCCCGTGGTTTGAAAATGCACCCGTTAAGCACATCTTTAACGTAGAAGAACCTCACCCCGGCCATCTCTATTGGCCCGATCTCGATGTGGATCTGTCCCTTGAGACTATCCAAAATCCAGAGCGGTTTCCCCTCATAGCAAACTTCTCCTCACCCGGAGAATGATCTTGCTGCCATCCATCAAAGAAGGAGTCGTGCTATGGCCCAAGTAAACGTCACCCGTGAACAAATTCAAAATCTGCTGGTCTAAGTTAAAGAGTTGATACAGAGGTACTCCAGATCACTCTCCCTCCATCCTGGGAACGATAAGAATACCGCAGACGTAGGGTAGGCTGTGCCCACCCATCAAAGGTTTTTACGTTAGCAAATCTTCCGCCCCGTGGAGCTTCCCATGGCCGACAGTAAAGAACGCGCCTTCCAGCAAGACATCATCAACGCCCTGCAAGCCCAGGGCTGGCTAGTGGGCACGTCCGCAGGCTATAACCCCACCACCGCCCTCTACACCGAAGACCTGCTGGGCTATGTTCAAACTGCCTGGCCACAGCGCTGGCAAAAGCTCTGCAAAAGCAACCCCAGCGACCCCGCCAACGTTCTGATTCAAAAGACTGTTCGCCATCTGGAAAAAAACGGCACCCTCGATGTGCTGCGCCACGGCTACAAACTGCCCGGCGTCAAGGTCGATCTGTGCAGCTTTAAGCCCGACCACGGCATGAACCCTGATACCCAAGCCCGCTACCAGGCCAACCGCCTGCGTGTCGTCCCCGAAGTCTCCTACTCACCCCACGCCCGCAAGGGAGACTACAACCCCCGCCTCGACCTAGTGCTATTCGTCAACGGCATCCCCACCGCCACCCTCGAACTCAAGAGCGAGTTCAAGCAATCCATCGAAAACGCTAAACGCCAATATTGCAGCGATCGCCCCGTCAAAGATCCCCTCACCCGCAAAGCCGAACCGTTGCTGACCTTTAAGCGTGGTGCCCTCGTCCACTTTGCGGTTAGCCAGCAAGAGGTGGCCATGACCACTAAGCTGGCGGGGAAAGACACCTTCTTTTTGCCCTTTAACCAAGGGACAGCCGACGGTGGTGCAGGCAATCCACCTCCCGCTAACGAAATCACCTACGCCACCGGCTACCTGTGGGAGCAACTATTTCAGCCCGATGCCTGGCTCAAGGTGCTGGGCCGCTTTCTGCACCTTGAGCAAAAAACTACCGAACACTTCGACGGCAGCCGCACCACCAAAGAGACCCTGATCTTCCCCCGCTACCATCAATGGCAAGTGGTGAATCAGTTGATCGACACCACCCGTCAGGAAGGAGCCGGTCGGCGATACTTAATTCAGCATAGCGCCGGGTCGGGGAAGTCCAACTCTATCGCTTGGACAGCGCACCAGCTCGCCACGATGTACGACGCCACCGGCAACAAGCTGTTTAGCTCGGTGATTGTTGTCACCG
>DATNRH010000636.1 GCA_036703605.1 Candidatus Obscuribacterales bacterium
ACAACGGTTCCGGCTGGGGCAGTCCTTGCTGCCCATGCATCCAACTCAGCATCCCAAGCCTGAACATCTATACCGATCTCGAGGTCCAAGTAGGTCCTTGTCGCAGCTGCATCGAGAGTGAGGGCACCGGCTGCGAGCGCCAGGGGAGAAGAGACGCTCAGTTCTTCCGTGGGGCCGTTGGATGGAGATGTTCGCCCAAGGATACGGCTTGTGGCCTGCTCCAGCGTGTGCTCCGCGTTCCAGTTAGACGGCTGCACAAGTGTTGCATCAGGGCCGTCGGCTTTTGGCGATACAAAGGGGTGGGTGAGTGTAATTGTCATGTGAATGCCTTCGGAAAGCGCCAGCGCTGAGCGCCGTAAAGGTTGGTTTTTGTGGCCTCGGTGCGCGCAGTCGAAATGGCAGACCTAAAGCGTTTCAGATGAACGATACCTGTTGAAGCAGAAGAGTACGGCTTCGCAATCTGGGTCATCATACGCCCAAGCAGGCCATCCATGATCTCGTTTTTATACTTGCCGATGATCCAATCGGGGAAAACTGGATAGTCCCCGTCAACGGCGACGGGGTCGATAACAGTCAGCGCGACTTTGGCATAGAGCGTCTGCGCCTCGGTCTGTGGGCTCATAATGACGATCTCGCCCGGTGTGGCCATGGTGACGCTGACGGGTTTACCGGCGTCATTCAGCACTGTGATCAGACGGTTTATCGCACCCGAAGTGGGGGATACCGTGTAGGTGAAATCTGTGGGGTCAATCGTAGGATCGCCAGTCGCGGCCACGATATTGAACGGGATAATCTCCTGCCAGATGTTCGTGGACCCAAGAAACTCTTTCATCGTTGAAAAGAATTCCATGAGGATGACAGAATCAATCGCACCCGGGAGACGGATACGTGTCTGATCCATAAAGCGTGTCATCTCAGCAGAGGGCATGGTGTTTAAGCCTGAATTGAAAGCATCTGGGAAGTGAACTTGTTAAGGAAGATCGCAGCGCGGCTGTCTTGGTTAACCTCATCGTCGCGGAGCTGGGCATGCCCGCAGATGTAGTAAACAAACGAAACACGGTATTGCTGATCCATAGCAACAGTCGCGGTCATATTGGAAGCGGAGTAATCGGGAATTTCACCGCCAAAGAAGGTTTTGACCAGCTCGGGGCGTAGACGGCGAACTTCCAGCATGCCCATGTTCAGGGCTTCCACGAGGTCGTCCGTCGGATAGCGATAAGGCTCCACCTGGTCCAGAAGGAGCACCCGCGCACGGTCGACGTAATCCTGAACTGTTGTAAGAGCCATTGTAACCTCACGAGGTAACAGGGGGAGGTTTCCCTCCCCCCATCAATTAGCCTTTGGTGACAATAGCCTGTGCGATGGCTGTGCCGTCGACGATCTGAGTACCGTAAACCTG
>DATNRH010000637.1 GCA_036703605.1 Candidatus Obscuribacterales bacterium
TGACACAAAGAGAAGAGTGGTCGGGGAAAGTCACTGAAGGGTTCATAATGGGTTTCCAGAGGTGATTGAGGTGATTTCTTCTGCGGAGAAGCCGTAGCTTTGGAGCAAAGCAGGGATGTCAACCAGTGTAGGTTCAAGGGGTTTTCGGACCTCAATGATGGGTTCCCATGCGGGCTTCAATGCTGTTCCCAACCCATCCACAGAATCAATGAAGCCTTGGTCAGGTTGAGCACACCATGAGCATACTCGTGTGACCAGATCGTGGGCGGCATAGTCATCGAGAATCAGATACCGTTCCGACTCTTGTTGGAGGTCTAAACCCTGTTCGGGGTCAAAGGGGGCCGACTCCTCACTGCATTTGCATCTCGTGGCCCCGTAACGGTCTTTGACCTTCTTGAGCAGCGCTTTGTGGACATTGTGTGACTTTGGAAATCCGCTGCCATAGGTCCACGCAAGTACGTCTACGATCTCAAACCCGGCCATGCGCAACGATGCCATCATCATATGCAGCGTACGAGTGCCTGCAAAGACGCCACCCCGACCGCCCGGTTTAAGTACCCGGAGAACCTCACGCCAGATTCCGGGGCCCGGCACTGTAGCATCCCAAGTCTTCCCCATGAATCCCCCAGAGCTTTTTCCTTCGTGGGCTCCCTCTTGGACCCACCCTTGGAATAGCTCCAAGGGGTCTGGTTCCTCCCCAAGTCCGTAGGGTGGGTCAGTGATCAGAGAGTCGATAGAGTTGCTCTCGTGGCCTTTGAGTACGTCTAGGCAGTTGCCTAATTCAAGTGTGATGGAAGTGGTTTTCATGCGGTACTCCTAACAAGAGCGTTCAAGTAGTCGTTTAGATCTGCGGTGGAAGTGGCATTGTAGAAGAACCGTGAAGCTCCACCGGTATCACCAAACCCAGTTAGCTTGCTGCCGACTGCAATGTTTCCCCCGTAACCATTTGTGGCATTGCGCTGCCCAGAGGATCCTCTAGTCAGGCTGCCACTTTGGTTGTCAAGAATTTCCACGGGACAACCGGGCTCACATTTCCAATCTTCCACCTCTTCCTTGCCATCCGATGAAACATACCCCGCATTACCCTCTACGCCATGCGGATTCCACCCGCCTTGGTACACC
>DATNRH010000638.1 GCA_036703605.1 Candidatus Obscuribacterales bacterium
AGCTTCAGGATCAGGTAGATCAGCTGCTTCCGGTCTGACAAAGCCGCCTTGCGGCCTTCCGGTGGACCCGAATAGCTAAAATCGAATACGTTAATCCCCAGCGATTCCTTCTCTTCCGAATCAAAGTATCCGCGCACCTGACCGCCCGCATCCCCGTTCACCTGCCGGCAGGTCTCCCGGTACGAATGCCCCACATCGATGATCACCACCTGGTACCCCTGCGCATGCATCTTGTGGATCAACCCATTCATCATAAACGACTTTCCCGACCCCGAGGGCCCCACGATCACCTGGTTCACATTGGTCACCAGCGGTGAGTGCCAGAAGTTGACCAGGACAGGCCTGCCCGTGCGGTCCAGAAAGTAATACCCCTCACGGTCCTCCTGGTGAGGCATCTCCCTGGGGATATAGCTCACAGCAAGCTCCAGCACACTGAGGTGGTTGCGCTCCCAGTCCTTGCGGTTCCCTGGCAGGCTGTACATAAAAGCCGGAAATGCCTCCAGCGTCTCCACCAGGGGCACCGCCCCATACATCCGCGAAAAGGCGCTCTTCACATAGCGTACCTGATCTTCCAGCCGCTGGACCTGGCTGTCAGCAAGAATGACGTTGACACCCACGTTGACAGCCTGCAGGTCTTCCTCATACAGCAACGCTTTATACGCTGCAAAAGCATCCAGCTTGACCTTGGCAAACGGAGAAAGGAAACGTATCAGCTTCAACGGAACACTCTGCGCATCCAGCACCGAGGCAGCCACCTCGTTGTCGATCAGCTCAATGGAGAGGCTGGTGATATGGTCAAAGGGCAGCCCCATGCCTATGGGGTAGGTATAGGAGACCGGCAAGCGGGTCTTGTGCATGGTCCCGAAGGTTGCAGGGTCGGGACCCGATAGCCCGGGGTTTGAGATCCCGCTGGACAAGTCATTGCCCTCCTTGATCATGGAGATCACCTTGAACGTCTTGTCCCCCACCAGGAAGTCCCGTCGCCCTACCTCAATGTCAGGCACTACATAATGCTCTGGGTCTCCCTGCCCATGAAAGTCAAACGTCCAGAACTTATACAGGAGGTTAAGTACTTCATCAGCCGTCGCCACACCCGTCACCATCCTCGAGATAGAGGCGAACTGCCCCTCAAAGGATCTGAAGACTTGTTGGTACCGCTCAAGATGTTTGAGGGACTGAAAGGGTTTGTCACTTAAAAGAAAGTCTTTCGTTGAAAAGAGCGGGCTCTGCAAGCCCCCCTTCCAGGGCCGCGCCCGGCGTTCGCTCAGGCTCACCAGGAGATAGATCTCTGCATGCAGAATCTCCTTGAGATGCCAGTGCTTAAGGTCATGGTAGGAAGTAAAAGAGTTGACCTGTGAAAAGTCCGAAGAATAAGGTGCTCGATAATAGAGGCTGATAAAGTTGACCACAGCATTCTGTGGCAAGGTCTTGAGCGCTGTGCCAAGCTCATGTGACAGGTCGTTCAGGCTGCCATGATCCAGCGTAAAGAGCCCCGGCATCGTGACACGGAAGGCCCTCGTCACATCCCCGTTTTGATTCAGGATGAGTCCCGTCTCGCGGTCGATG
>DATNRH010000639.1 GCA_036703605.1 Candidatus Obscuribacterales bacterium
CGGCTAAGCCAAGGCTTGGGAGCCTTGGTCGATGCTCCGTTTCAATTGAAGTTAATTCCTCAGTGTGGTCACTGGATTCAGCAGGAAGCCCCACAAACTGTGAACCGGGAGCTACTCCGTTTTTTAAGGCAACCCCTATAATGGGCAACCCTTGCAGCGGAATCAAAGTCTATTTCTAGGGTTTGAGAAAAACTTCTCGGATCTGTCACCCAAGCCCTGTCGTTTTCGTATTGAAACCACACAAACCGTTGCAGTTGTTGACAGTCTATCTGGTTTTTATCAGGAGACATGTCAAACCGTAGAGCCTCTCTGGAGAACCTGACAAAATGGAAGTAGATCTCCATCATGCAGAGGCGCGATTGATTTGACGACGGATTTTCTGGTGGGGCGCGATCGCGACGTGTTCCGGCTCAACCTTACGTTTTTAGATAAGTGCAACGTAGACCTACGCTCGCTTTCTACCCATCCATCAACTTCATGAAGCATTCAACCCTACGACGCTATGATAGACCCCCAATTTTTGGCATCGCAGTCCATACAAGCTCTAGACAGACAGCCTGATCCGGAACTGAATCAACGCTTAGGACTCTACCAGGTCTTCTTAAGGCTCTATGAGCAAAACCGAGGATTGCTGGATGAGATTTTAAACTTAGAAATGTCAGGAGCCCGCTCTCTGCGAGGATCCATGTTTCCCTACGTACAGGGCATGGTTTTAGGGGAGCGAGCTTATATTATCACCAATTTAGTGGGCAGTCGGAGCCAAACCTTTGCCCAGCCTCAACATATATGGACGATCGGCCGAGACTCGCGACGGGTGAATGTGCCCATTCGCGATCGCCGTCTGTCTCGATACCATGCATCGATTGAATATATTCCTCAAGAGGGCTTTTATCTGCGTGATTTGGGCAGCAGCAATGGCTCCTTTGTGAATGGCGAGATGTTGCGTCAGCATCGGCCCTTAGCCGATGGCGATCAGGTGCGTTTGGGCAGCTTAACGTTTACATTTTTTGTCACCCAAGCCATCCAGCAGCTCAGTGAACTATCTCCCGACGTGTTGACCCAGGTGAGCCTGGCAGACGCACCTCCCACCATGCCGCTCGATCCGGAATATCAAGACGCAGAGGATCTGTGGACATCGCAAGAGGATGAAGCGCGAGACTCCACAGCCCTTGGCTCTGAAGACACCTCGATGTTTATGCGCCGACATCCTTAAGGTTCACGGTGAGGTATCCCTACCCTCTGCTAGTCGGTGAAAGGCAGCGATCGCCCCACATTGGGCTGCACAGCGCCAAAGAGCTGGCCCATGAGCAGGGTCTGGGACTGGGGCATTTGCCCATAGCTAAATAGGTAGGGTAGATCAGGGCTCGTTGCCGATTGACAGGCTGCAACTCCGTAAGGACTGCCGTAGATCAGCAAGGCTTGAATAGGACAGGTTTGATGTAGAACCGCCAGCCACTGCTGGGCAAACTGGGTAAGACCGGCCGCCCCTCGGAAAGGATTACCCCGCACAAAAAGCTGCACAATGGTGGGGCGAAGCGGCAGGATTGCGCTGGGCTGACAAGGGCTATGGGGATCAATAAGCCGCAGAGTATAGCCGCGTTGCTCAGGTATGACGATCGCTGGACTGGTGAGCCCTAGGAATGGACAATGAACCAGGCTATCCACCAAAATTACGTTCCAGCCCAGCTCATCAGGCTTGAGTCCGTCTATGGGGAACGAGCCTTGGCGATCGCTAGACTGCTCAAGAATCGTCTGCACCGTGGCGATCGCCTTGGGGGTGGCGATGGCATCCAAGGCCAAGGGCGGCGGCGGCAGGGTTTCCCACTGATGGGAGGTATCGCCAGCCGGTAGACGATGACCGAGGAGACGATGCTTGGCGTGCCAGATGCGATCAAGGGATGCATGGATCCGCTCTAGGGGCAGATCCCCGGCATCCACCGCCTGGCAAATCGCCTGTACCGTGGCCACCGGATCCGCTGGCATCAGCAAACTATCGGCCCCCGCTCGAATTGCCTGAATCGCTGCCTCGGTGGGGCCATAGCGGCGGGCGATCGCTCCCATCACCAAAGCATCGGTCACAATCAACCCTTCAAACCCCCACTGCCGCCGCAGCCAATGGGTTAACAGCAGGGGCGAGAGGGTGGCGGGGTAGTTAGCATCGAGGGACGGACTTTGGATATGGGCCGTCATTACCGCATCGACGCCGGCAGCGATCGCTTGCTGGAAGGGCGGAAATTCTAGTGCCTGCAGCCGTTCTAAGCTGTGGGGTAAAATCGGCAGATCGAGATGGGAATCTGTGGTGGTGTCGCCATGGCCAGGAAAATGTTTAGCCGTGGTGAGAATGGCCTGCTGCTTGGCCCCTTGCACAAAGGCGGCCGCCAGCCGCCCCACGATCTCGACCTGATCGCCAAAGGCCCGGACATTGATCACCGGATTCAAGGGATTGGAGTTGACATCCACCACCGGAGCCAAGATCCAATTCAGACCAATTGCCAGGGCCTCCTGGGCCGTGATTGCCCCAAAGTCCGTCGCCGCCGCGATCGCCCCCTGCAGATCATGACCAGCGATCGCCCCTAGGGCCATGGGGGGCGGAAACCAGGTGGCTCCACTAAAGCGTTGGCCCACCCCCTCCTCAATATCTGCCGCCAGCAAGAGGGGCACCGCGGCCCAATCCTGCAACTGCTGCGATCGCACCGCCAGCTCCACCGCACTGCCACCCAGGAGAATGACGCCTCCCACCCCTAGGGTTTGGATCCAGTGGCGCAGGGTTTCTGCAGGCGGTTCTAGGGCTGGATACTGGATCTGATGATCAAAACAGTAGCCCGACGCTCGCACCACAATCATCTGCGCCACCTGTTGGGGCAGCGGCAGACTGTTCCAGTCCGGCAAACTCATTGGGCGATCGCCCCCAAAATCACCCGCCACGACCAGCTCAACCGATCGACCGCAGCAGGATAGGCGATCAACGCGATGCCCTTAATCATCACCACCATCAGCGTCGTCACCATCAGCGTCATCCACAGCCACCGGATCTGCCTCTGCGGGCTCATCGTCGAGGAGTGACGGGTTTTGGCTGAGTTGATTGATCAACGACAGCACCCGACTGCCTCGCTCAATGCCCCGGTCTTCCACAAACAGCACCTCAGGCGTGCGGCGGAGGCGCACCCGTTTTCCCAGTTCACTGCGGACAAATCCCGTGGCAGACCGCAACCCTTCCATGGTTTCCGTGCGGGCTTCATCACTGCCGTAAATGCTGACAAAAATTTTGGCATGTTGGAGGTCACCGGACACATCCACATCCGTGACGCTCACCATGCCCATCCCCACCCGCTCATCTTTAATATCGGCAACCAGCATCTGGCTGACTTCGCGCCGAATCAGCTCTGCTACGCGCTCTACGCGACGATTCTTTGCCATAGGTGTCCCTCCCAACGGGTACAGGTTTAATCTTGGGGTGGGTTACTAGCCCGCATTCAACCCTAGCATTGCCCGCAGAGTAAAGGTGAGAAATGCGAAGGAAGCGACCATGAGCCCCACGAGAGCCACCGCCGTTGTGGGACGTTCAAACAGGGGAATCAACGGCTTTACAAACGTATAGAGCACACCCAGGCTAAAGGTGATTAAATAACGGGGATAGCGGGAAACGTTTTGAAAAAAGTCTTGCATAATCGTGGGATAAAAATAAGTGCGCAGGTGCCCACTGGGATAGTACACTGTCAGTACAAACTGTCAATACAAGCAGACGCGATCGCCCAAGCAGCGCCCAAGACGACCCAAGTAACGTTGGCTCCTGTGGGCGATTCTACTATCTAAACCGCAACCATGGCGCGCTAGCCTCTCCCCATTGTACGGACTGAATGCCTGGAACACTAGCCCACCGTCGGAGATTCCATGGTGTTTTGTACCTAACGTCTGTCAGTCAATACGAATCATAACTGCCTCTAGGGCACTACCGGTTAACCAGTCTCATCCCCGTCTCAACCCCAAACCTGAGCCGCCTCAGCCATGCCCATGTCCTTACCCCGTCCCTCCTCTGCTGCGATCGCGCCCCGACCGTTCTTAAAATGGGTGGGCGGCAAGGGGCAGTTGCTCCAGCAATATCGAGCCTTCTTCCCAACGCAGTTTGACACCTACTACGAACCTTTCTTGGGGGGTGGGGCTGTCTTTTTTTTCCTATCCAGCCAACTGCGTCAAGCCTATCTGACGGATATTAACCCTGAGCTAGTCAATGTCTATGAATGTGTGCAGCAGAACGTGGATGAGGTACTCCACCATCTGGCAGAGCATCGACGGGCCCATTGTTCAGAGCATTATTACGACGTGCGGGCCAGTGAGGGGCGATCGCCTGTGGAGCGGGCAGCCAGGCTGATTTATCTCAACAAGACTTGCTTCAATGGTCTGTATCGCGAGAATTCCAAGGGAAAATTTAACGTACCCATGGGGCGCTACAAAAATCCCGGCATTTTTGATCCCGACGTTCTCTACGCCGCCTCTGCGGTGCTACAACGGGCCACCATTACCCGTCAGCCCTTTGACCATGTTTTAGACATTGCCCAGTCTCCCTGCGACTTTGTCTATTTTGATCCGCCCTATCATCCCATCAGCGCCACCAGCAACTTCACCGGCTATAACCGCTATGCCTTTGGGGAAGCCGATCAAATTCGTCTCTTTCAAACCTTTGTCGCCTTAGCCGAACGAGGCGTACAGGTGATGCTATCCAATTCCGACTGTCCCTTTATTCGTGATCTTTACGGCAGTTGCGATCGCGCCCATATCCACACCATTTCGGCGGTTCGCTTGGTCAACTGCAACGCCCAGCGGCGGGGCAGGATTACCGAAGTCCTGGTTACATCCTACAAACCTCCGCTGCAGTCCATCTAAGTTGTCCTACTCAATCGCCCTAAATCATCTCGTCAACCCCAACGCCCTACCCATGCCGGAGCCCATCTGGACAGACTTTCAGCAGCAGATCGTACAGACAGAGCTGGAGCAAATCTACCGTAGCGGCACCCGCCTCTCCCCTAGATTCGCTCCCACGGCAGCGATCGCCCCTCAGCTCTACGCCTATACAACCCTAGAATCGACCAATCTCTTCCTGGCAGACCTCATGCAGCAAGGGGCCGCCGAGGGCACCGTCGTCATCGCCCAACAGCAGCAGTCTGGCCGCGGGCAGCGAGGGCGGGTATGGCAGTCTGAGGTAGGGGGCATCTATCTCTCGGTGGCGCTGCGTCCCGACTGTAGTGCCCAGGCCGCGCAACAGCTCACCCTCTGCTGTAGTTGGGGCATTGCTCAGGCTCTTCGGCAGGGGTCGATTCCGGTGCAGATTAAATGGCCCAATGATTTGGTGATCGAGGGGCGCAAACTTGCCGGCATTTTGACAGAAACCCGTCTGCGCCAGGGGCAGGTAAAGCAGGCCGTGGTTGGCGTGGGGCTCAACTGGAGGAACACCACCCCAGCCCATGGCATCGCGCTGCGGGATTGGCTGATCGAGCAAGGGCGATCGCCTCTCCCCTCCATGGAGCAGGTGGTGGCCCAAGTCCTGTGGGGACTCCTGAGCGCCTATGGCCTATGGCAGCAGGTTGGCATGGCAGCGATCGCCCCTGATTACCACGAGCTTCTCAGCCATCTCGGACAATGGGTACCCCTAGGAGATCGGCAAGTGCAGGTGATCGGCATTTCACCCCAGGGAGATCTGGAGGTGCGGGAGGCTGAGACTGAAAGCGATCGCCACCTGCAGCCAGGAGAAATCCACCTCGGCTACGCAACTCCAGGCGAACCCAATTCTAACGCTCTAAGCGCGGGGAAAGGTGGGGAGATCAATCGAGGCTAGGGACGTCCGCTTTTTGCGAGGGCTAGAGGTTTCTAGGGTAGGAGAGGGGGGAGCTGGGGGAGTTAGTGGAGTTGGCGGTGGGGCGATCGCTGGCTTTTCTTGGGGTAATGATAAGGACGGACGTCCAGCAGCCTTGGATGCAGTAGCCTTGGGTAACGACGTTCCATGCCCCGGCACAGCATCGTAGTTAATTGCGGCAAAGGCATCAAAATTGCCCGATAGGCTCGCCTGCACCACATCATCGGTGGAAATATCCACCAGCCGTGCCAGATCTTGCCACAGCGACTCTTCTGCCTCAGGCGAAACCGTGCTGTCTGCGGAGAGATCGTCGAACAACGGTACGCGATCGCCGGACGGTTCGACCTCCGAAGCCGACGGCGTAGCGGGAGAAGCTTCAGCCGGCTGCTCGGCCTTAATCACCTCCATCACCGAATCCAGCAAGGGTTGTACCGCCGCATCAAGCTGTTGCAGCAGGGCAGGATCGAGGGGAGCCGGTTTTTCTTTCTCCCCGGGCAAGGACAAGCTTGATGGCGCTTCCGGATCGCGTTTGACTTGGGACAGGGCTGTCAGTTTGGGGGGAAGAGGCGTCTGGGCGAAGCTGTTGACAGGACTGAAACCAGCCTTGGCAGAATCTGAGACGGCTGCCAGATCCGTAGGTGACTCCGTGAGCAACCCTGTGGACACATCAATCGGTGGCGTAGCGGGCGAAGCCACAAGGGGCGCGACCGGCAGAATGGTATCCAGAGGCTCTTCTTCTGACATGAGCGGCACATCATGCAGGGCAGACTGGAGCTGGGCTTCGATCTTGGAAACATGGTCAGAAATAGCCTGGGCTGACCAGGGCTGAATCCCCTTAGCTTCCCGTAAGACAGCGGGCAGCCCTTCATCAGCGGCCTCTGCATCAGCCCCTTCTAGGTAGCTCGGCAGGGGCACTTCTAGGGATTTTTCCAAGGCAACTTTGAACTGCAGAGTATAGCGCTGCTGGCGATGGAGACGCGATCGCAGATCTCGACAAACCGCTTCTAGCTCCGTCAAATGTTGCGTCTGGGCTTGGTAGCGCTGCTGGGTCAGAGCACATTCCCGCTCTAGCTCAGCAATCCGCTGCTGGCTACTTGTAAACTGAGCTGTGAGGGTATCAATGCGGATCTGCTGGCGCTGTTGGTGTGCCACCTCTCCTTGAGGCAATTGGGATAGCTGATCGGCTGATGAATCTAAGGTGGTGGCAGAGCGATCGCCCCCCAATCCCGCCGCCATCTGGGCATCGTCCAACGCGACCTCAAGCTGATTCACCCGCTCCAGCAACGCATGATTACACTGGTTGAGATCTTGAATTAAGGCAATTAAATCCGATACTTCCGGTGGCGCAGGGGGCTCATTGGGAGCAGAATCGGAAGACGTCGTGGCGGTGCTGGCCGTTGAAGAGAGATCGGGCAACACTGTTAATGGCCGAGGGCGATCGCTGGGGGAGGACGTCGTCAGCCGAGGCTGCACATCACCACTGTCGTACATCGCCCGCCGCTCCATGGCATCAATGCTAATGGCGTTGGGAAAATCAACCAACTGCCAATCGTCAAGATGGGCCGTGGGTTCGTCCCCAATGGCAGAGAGAGGGGAAGCTTCACGATGGTGTTGCACCGGATCACGACGCTCGGCAGAGGTCTGCTCCTGGGACGACGACGAATGCATGGGAGGAATGTTGGCTTCAGTCATGACGCAGACTCGATTCACCTAAACAGACGTTAACAGACTCTAAACATATCCGCACCGCCACAGCAGTGGTCAAACCTTTAGGCAAGGGATGCCCCAATGTAGTCTTATCCCTTGACGGAATGGATGTCGATGTATCGTAGGGTTGCAGCTATCGACAGCTCAGCTCCACACCCCTAAGACCTAGATTAAGATCTAGATGATCTAGATATAGAAGACACAGATTAGCCAGCTTTGGGCAAAAGCAGGGGGACGTCATGGAGCGGTAATCTGCTCAACGGTTAACGGAGTCCATGATCGCGGAACGGCGCGAGACCAGCATCTCAAGTCATAGGCTGGATGGACATTAGACCGGCTGGACGGCATCCGTCACCCTAAGATATGCGAGATTTTAGACATCTGCAATGTTGAGCAGAAGTTGAGCGGAATCAAAACCTTGGCGATCGCCCCCCATCTAGACCTTAACGCCCAAACCGTCTATCCATCTCTGAACATGCATGTTTAAAGATGCATGAAGCGATCGCAACAATGCGTAAAGCGATCGCTCCTATCTTAGAGCCGCTCAAGCAACATCAACCCAATCGGTCAAGCCTTTGGTGTACCTGAGATTGGGCCATATCAGCCAATTCTGCCCCGAGGCGATCGCTGTCCAACGAGCCGACGCAACCCAGCCATACCAGCTCCTCAGAGCGCCGGTGTGACACGAAAATTCACGGTTTTCCACCCATGACTTCGCTATCGTACAACTAGAGGGCTAGAGCGAAACCGTCATCGCATCAAAGGTTCCGCCGTCCCTGTGATCTCTCCACTCCAACCATGGGGCATGGATTGACCACCACCACCCACAGGCATTATGGAGTCGATATCCTATGGCTACGCTTTCCCAACCATCCTTTCGTCCAAACCGCTGGGTCATGGTGGCCCTAGCCTCTCTAGCCATTTGGTTAGGGGGCAGCATCGTGGTCGATATGGTCATGATGCCTAGCCTCTACCTAACGGGCATGATGACCCAGTCTGACTTTGCCTCCGCTGGCTATCTGATGTTCTGGATTTTTAACCGCGTTGAACTCCTCTTGGCGGCAGTTGTGGTCACCAGCATGTTGCTGCTCACCCGTCTCCAGGTGATTCAAGCAACCACCCGTCAATGGGCGATCGCTCTCGCATCGGTACTGGTCAGCATTTGCTTGCTGGAAACCTACATCTTTTCTCCAGCCATGAGCCAATTGGGTCTAAATCTCAACCTCTTTGCTCCTGCTGCTGTACCCGATGCCATGACAGCTATGCACCAAGGCTACTTCGTCCTAGAAGTGCTGAAATTTGCTGCAGGCGGTGTGCTCTTGGCCCTGTGCTACAACATCAGCCATCACACTCCCTCGCCGGATGCATAAGGCGATCGCTGCCAACGATGTGTAGACCATGAAGCAGCATGATTAGATTTCCGGGGGTATTGTTAGGCAATGCCCCTATTTTTTGTATCTATCCTGGACTATCCAGTGCGCTATCCCCCCTTGGGGCCATAACAACCCATCCGCGAACAGTGCGATAATGCCAATCAGTGCCAGGGCGTAGGTCTCCAAAAACCGCCATTGGTCAGGATCTAGTGAGACGGGGAGAGGGAATGACGGAACAACGATCCATGCCGTTGCGGCCATTAATTCTAGGCATTCTGACGGTACTGGTCGTGCTGCAAGTCAGCATACGACTGTTGGCAAGTTGGAATGAACCGCAAATCACCAGTCGATTGCAGCTCTACCAAACCGATCTGCTGCTGAATGCGGCTGAATTGGAACTTGTCTCTAGCGCTAACGAAGCCGGCGACGTCCCACCTGTGCAAAATGTGTTGGTGGGCGCAAATCCCCTAGCGACCGCGCTGAAGCAATATCAAGAGGTGCGGGAGTCTGCCCAAACCTCGCTGCAAGGCTTCCAGAGACGTCTCGATGATCTCAACACCGATGCTGATCCAGCCGGTGCCAGCCAGCCAGCGATCGCCTCTCCTTCAACCCCAGCGGCCGCTGAATCGACCCAGGCCCTACAGCGAGCCATTCAGCAGCAGCAGAGTTTGCTAAACCAGCTTGATGTTCGCATCGGTCTTCTACAGGTCAATCAAGACAAGACCCCATCGGCCTTAGAGCTTTGGCAGCAGGTGATGGAGCGATCGCCCCCAGATACGGGATCATCTGCCGCCACAGATCCGTCCCTTGGGCTCACCGCCGAGATTTTATCGGGACTTTGGAGCCAGCCAGCCCGAATTTTGCCCGATGCGGAGCCTAATTTACAAAAAAATCTAGACGGCTGGTTTCGCTACCAGTCCCTGGTCCGGCTCTATACTCTCCAGCAGCGTAATGATGCCTTAACAGAGCTCCAAACACTCCAGCAAG
>DATNRH010000640.1 GCA_036703605.1 Candidatus Obscuribacterales bacterium
GACCGATAGTGAACCAGTACCGTGAGGGAAAGGTGAAAAGAACCGCTGCGAGCGGAGTGAAATAGAACCTGAAACCCTGTGCCTACAAGGTGTCAGAGCAGCTTCGGCTGTGATGGCGTGCCTTTTGCTTAATGAGTCTGCGAGTCAGTATGTGTGGCAAGCCTAAGTTCTTCCGGAACGGAGGCGCAGCGAAAGCGAGTCCGAATAGGGCGACTTTAGTTGCACGTGCTGGACCCGAAGCGGAGGTGATCTACCCTTGACCAGGTTGAAGCGTCAGTAAAATGGCGTGAAGGACCGAACCGGTGAATGTTGAAAAATTCTCGGATGAGTTGAGGGTAGGAGTGAAAGGCTATTCAAACCCCGTGATAGCTGGTTCTCCTCGAAATGCATTGAGGTGCAGCGTCGCGTGCTGATTACCGGGGGTAGAGCACTGAAAGGGCTAGGGGGCATACCCGCCTACCAACCCCTATCAAACTCCGAATACCGGTGAGTGGAGCGCGGCAGTGAGACGGTGGGGGATAAGCTTCATCGTCGAAAGGGAAACAACCCTGATCAGCAGCTAAGGTGCCTAAACCATGCTAAGTGGAAAGGATGTGGGATTTCACAGACAGTGAGGATGTTGGCTTAGAAGCAGCCACCATTTAAAAAGTGCGTAATAGCTTACTCATCGAGAGATCCTGCGCCGAAAATGATTGGCGATAAGCATGGTACCGAAGCTCTGGGTGTTCATCCATTGGATGGGCGCGGTAGAGGAGCATTCTCAACACGTTGAAGGGTGATGGCGACTGACCCTGGAGAGTTGAGAAGAGAGGATGCAGACATTAGTAACGATAAGGCCGGTGAAATCCCGGCCCGCCGTAAACCCCAGGTTTCCCGGGCTACGTTTTTCGTCCCGGGGTTAGTCGGGACCTAAGCCGAGGCAGATATGCGTAGGCGATGGACAGCTGGTTAATATTCCAGCACTTCCGAAACTTAAGCAGGGAGGACGCATTGATCAAAGCCACCAGGTGATTGAATTCCGAGGTGAGGCTACGGCCGATCCGTATGGCTGGCGTCAGTGCCAAGAAAAGCCCCTGTGCATGCTAAGGAACCCGTACCGTAAACCGACACAGGTGGGTGGGTAGAGTATACCAAGGCGCAAGAGTGAACCCTAGTTAAGGAACTCGGCAAATTAGCCCCGTAACTTCGGAAGAAGGGGTGCCCCCTTTGGGGGGCCGCAGTGAAATGGCCCAACCGACTGTTTAGCAAAAACACAGCACTCTGCCAAGACGCAAGTCCAAGTATAGGGTGTGACACGTGACCAATGCGGAAAGATTAAGGTAAGGGGTTAGCCTCTTTTGGCGAAGCTCTGAGCCCAAGTCCCCGTGAATGTCGGCCGTAACTATAACGGTCCTAAGGTAGCGAAATTCCTTGTCGGGTAAGTTCCGACCTGCACGAATCGTGTAACGAGTTGGGCGCTGTCTCAACTAGGTGCTCAGTGAAATTGTAATGGCGGTGAAGATGCCGCCTACCCGCAGAAGGACGGAAAGACCCTATAGACCTTAACTGTAAGCTGTCATTGGTTTTTCGATTCTCATGCTCAGCATAAGTGGGAGACGTTGATATGGCCCTTTAGGGGGTCGTGGAGTCACCAGTGAGATACCACCCTTGGGTGTTGGAAGATCTAACC
>DATNRH010000641.1 GCA_036703605.1 Candidatus Obscuribacterales bacterium
CCGGACTGCATGGGGTTGGGGCGCTGGATCAATCGAAGCAGCGGATGATCGGTTAGCTCGTCACCATTGGCACGGCGGACAATCCAGGGAATAGCAGCTACGGCATCGGCAGTCTTGTTGATAGCCTGATAGGCCACCACGTTTTTCTGATAGCCCTCCCTGGCATAATCAGCGGCCCTGATGCGGTCACCGCTTAGGCTCCATTCGGCTTGGCGCTTACCTGTGAAGATGACTTCGCCTGATCGTGATTCTTTCTGTGCTTCCGGCTTGCGCTTGAACCAGTCAAACATTAGTCGCCCTGCCTGTTGATTTTCAATCTGTCAAGTATATCAGTTTTATATTGAACGTACACGGGGCGCTCCCTTGTTCCTGATCATTGGGGCAAGAGCATATCGCACAGCATCCCACCTGTGGTTGTTGTCATCTTCGATCTTCGGCAGTATGTCCTGGGTTCGCTTGTCTATTTTGTAGCTGTATAGCCGCGCCTCTTCCTGCATTGCCTTACACCGCGTGTGAATTACTATCTCATCAAACGTCTTTATGAACTCCACGCCATCCTCTACCGACCCAGGCCACTTCTCAACGCCTTGAATCTTAGACAGTCCATGGCGCTTTAGATAGCTTATTGATTCCGGCCTGGCACTGTCTGCCCGCATAGCATATAGCTCAACCATCGAATCATGTTGCTTGATAAAGTGCGCCGTGTCGTCTAGCTCAAGGCCAACCCTGCCCGCATCCTGATCAATCCATAGCCTCCGGTCATGAATCCAACACCTGACAAAGCAGGTGGGGTCATTGGCGAAACCAAAGTCAGCCCCATACAAAGGCTCGCCCCAATCCTTAGCTGGCTCAAACTCATCAACACGCCAATTCTTAAACACCTGTGCATCTGACTTAGTGTTATATCCGCCTAACCATATATGGCTGTACTTCTCATAATCCTGCTTCCGCTGCCAGCTTGCCAGCTTGCGCATCTGATGGGGGCACCAAGGGTTGTCAGAGTAGTTGGCATGAATAAGAATGGAATCATCATTACTCTTAAATAGCAGTTCAACGGCATCATCAGGCTGCTCTGGATTCCAAGAGAACCAAAGCTCTGAGCCATTCTTGCGGATGGTAGGTATAAGCAACTCAAGCGACCGCCCTGATAAGCTCTGCGCCTCTTCACACCATGCCCTGTCAAAGCCCTCAAGCGACTTTA
>DATNRH010000642.1 GCA_036703605.1 Candidatus Obscuribacterales bacterium
CATGCGTCATGCCCGGAAGTAAGTGTTAAACAAATCACGCGAAACATTGATACACTGCCCTGCGTCTAGTGCGGAATCCCAGAGGTCAACCTCGTAGAAGTCAATCGTACCTATATTGGAGGGGGAAGCAGCGTCATATTCGTTATTGATAGACCACAAGTCCGAGGCGGATAAGACGGGTATTGTGCCAGTGTTTTGGGCATTGTAGATGAGTACCCCATTAAGAGTAATAATCGCTTCTTGTGTGGCAGAGTCGTAGGAGATAACAAGGACACCCGGAGCCCGGTCATGATTGCGAGTATTGATCGTAATGAGACTTGGCCCATAGTAAGCCATCCCCGCACTCGAATAGAGCATGAGGTTGAGGTTTGCTCCCGCTGAAGTATTAACGGCCCAGACAGCATCTGGGTCATCACCATAAAATGCAACGGCTAGGGTGAAGGCTCCTGACGCCCCTACCTGTGAGGCGATGCCCGCCTCCATACGAAGGTAGTGATCTTGAGCCTTATCGAACTCCAGCTTATTACCCGCAAGAGACGGGGTGGATAGGCCCTCTAGGAGAGCACTTGCATTGGCGTTTCCAGAACTATCAGGAATAGTGCTACCCACCACATCGCTAGCAACGTACTTGGTGGTAAGGGCAGGGTAGGTGCCAATTTCTGGGGTTGCCCAGACCTCCGCAACTTCTGCGGGGGATAAAGCGCGGTCCCATTCGAGATACCCTGTGAAGCTGCCAAAGCCACCGGAATAACTGGGTGCGTCATTAAGTCGCCATGTATAGGCGCTCGTATTGAGGAACGTAAGACCACTGAAGTCCACCTGAGCCGTTTGAACCCCGTCTTGGTAGAGCGTGCAAAGGTCTGTTGCGTTGTCGAATATGAGCACAAAACGTTGAGTCTGCTGGAGGTCAAAAGCCGTTCCAGTGTCTACAACAGTGGTTCCGGTAGTAGCACTTACCCGGAGGACGGGGCCCGAGGCGGACATGCCAATTTCCACGGAATCGTTAGCATCCTCGATACCAAACACGCCTCGCGTAAATGTGAGGTACTCTTGGTACGTGAAGGCCAGCGAAAAGGAATCAGTCTGGAGATTAATGCCGGGCGTCCATTCTAGGTATTGAGTAGAAGTGCACCGGAACCC
>DATNRH010000643.1 GCA_036703605.1 Candidatus Obscuribacterales bacterium
TGCTCCTCCTCTGGCAAGCCCACAACCCACAATTCACGTCCAGCGTCCGGCGTGTCTGCTCGGAAGAAGAGGCGTCCGTTCACCACAGTGAGGTTGCCCGGATTCGAAGCTACATCGCCAGCAATGTCAACCAGCTCCACATCGCTACCGTCTGGGAAGAGCCGCCATAACTCTGACCCAGCCCCCCCATCTGCAGTGAAGTAAAGCGTAGTACCCACCGCGATCAGGTTCGTAGGAGTTGCAACCGGGCTGCCATTAAAGAGCAGTTTCTCGGTTCCCCCTCCCGTTCCATCACTCACCCACAGATGACGTCCTGTACTATCATCAGCCGAGAAGTATAGGAGGTCATTCACTGCCGTTAGCTGCAAGGGGTTAGAACTTGCGCTGCTGTTGGGACTGATATTAATATCCTCCACCAAATACGAGCGAGATCCTACATTAAGCGTTGGGTCATAGGCGTAGAGCTCAAGACCCGCTTCGGCACTTGCCGTAAAGAACAGCTTGCCGCCCGCCACCGTCAAATTACCAAAGTTTGCAGCCTGAATCGGTGTTAGAAGGGGATCAACCTCCACCAAGACATCATTCGCATCTAGGGTAAATAGGTTAGGCGTTCCACCTGCAATAACTGGAGCAGATCCCGTGAAGTAAAGCGAGCCCTGAAATTCTGCAAAGCTACCCAAGGGGTTAACATTACCCGTATCAATGGCCACTGGGGCAGCACCATTGGCACTCTTAAAGAGTTGCGGAGTTCCCTCAAATTCAGCCAGGAAGTATAGAGAGTTTCCAACGGCTGTCAATCCGCTAGGAGTCGATCCTACGTCGTCCCCTGTGACGTCAAGCAAGGTAGCGCTATTCGCTAGGTTAACCCCAGCGAAGGCTGTATCCACCACCCACACTTCATTGTTGGTGTCAAAGTTATCTTCAAAATTTGTTGCGGTGAAGTAGAGCAAATCACCCACTACCGTGAAGTTGCTAATGCTAGATGAATCTTCTCCAGGAAGAATATCTCGAACCAACTCAACCGCTGTTCCATCGGTGCGCCAGAGTTCTAGACCATTGTTGAACACCGCATCCGCCGCCGTGAAATAGACGAATCCATTCACCGCAACCATGTCACCGATGTTGGAGAACTCCCGCAGTTGTTGAGTGCCCTCAAACGTACCATCCGTCGTCCAGAGGGCCTGTCCTGATCCATCATTGGCTGAGAAGAAAAGGCTCCCGCCTACCCCAGCCATTTGCTGAGCTAGGGAAGAGGAACTGGGCAGACCTGGGGCAATGTCCTTAATGAAAGCAGGGGTGAGAGAGACGGAGGCTGCATCTAAGGAGATATCGTAGAAAGCAAACGAGGACTGTGCTTCTGGAAAAACGCGAATGAAGTAGGTACCGGCATCAAATACCCCCTGAACTTGCTCTGGATCATTACCCAACTGGCGAACAGTATCTAGCAGTTCTAGGTCATTGATACCACCAGGGCCTTGCCGAAACAGTTGAATGTCCGCAGTAGCGTTTAAATCACCAATTTCTGGAATTACATTTAAATCGATGAAGCTGGCTTCGGTGAGGTTGAAGGTGTAGTAATCGTCCTCATCAACACCTGCCCCCACAAAGTCGCCAAGGTCAAAGCTGCGGGAACCGTTTACCGGTGTCCAAGACGCTTCATTGTTGATATTAAACGCTGCGGCAGGGGTATTGCCAGCTTGGTCAGGAATATCGAGATCTGTTTCTAGATCAAGGGTGAAGAAACTGAAATCCGCATTATCAAACTTCGACACCCGGATGAAGTAGATACTATCCGCTGCCAAAGAAACGTCACTGAGGGCAACCGTGTTGCTGCCGACGGTTGACGTGACCAATTGGAAGTTAGAGTCAAAGATCTCTAAATCTACATCAAGATCGGCGTTGCTGAGATTTAAGCTGACGTCGAGCAGGGCATCGGCTCGATTAGACGTTCTGAAGCGATACACATCCGTATCATTGACATTCAGCAACTCCTCGATCGTCGGAATAGGCATCACGGCACTACGTTCAGGCAGTACCCCTAAGTTGTTAGCTTCGGGAAACGTGTCGCCAGCCCCATCCGGAGCAGGACTTGCAATAGCCCGAAAGCGATAGGTGGTGGCAGCGTCTGGCCCTATGGGTAAGACACGGGCAAAGTAGGTGCCAGGGCCAAGGATCTGATTAATACCAGCTTCCGTACCGCTAGTGCCTCCACCAGCAACATCAACCCGTCGTCTGTCGCCATCAAAGAGAACCAGGCGAGTATTGCTTGCCAGCCCGAATAAGGAGAGATCAACTTCCCGGACATCGGTGAGATCAAACTCATAGAAGTCGCTGCGATCTGCTGCTGTGCTAACGTAATCAACCTGAACAGCGGGGCCACTTTGAGGATCAACCTCAAGGGTTTGGTTAAAGGTATTTCCAGCATTATCAGCATATCCACTGACGCTGAGGCGATAGGGAGTATCCGCACGAGCATTGGGTGTAAATACTCGAAGGTAGAAAATACCTTCATTGAGCGTCCGTCCGGTCGCTTCGTCGCTAGTTCCCGGATTGATGGAGCGGGCTAAGATGTCTCCTCGGCGATTCAACAACTGCACATTCGCATCGTCTCGCAAGCCATTCAGAGTAACTTCTACGCTCGTGCGCCCAGTTAGGCGAAGACGGTAGTAATCAAATCGATCGCTTGGCCCCACCCTATCCACAACACGGGTGGGACGAGGGCCGATGCTGGAGAAGGCGGTGGTATTTGCAGTTGCAATGGTATTTCCTGCTATGTCTGCCATGAATATATCCTCTAAACCTTGCTAGACTCGGAAATGAATACGTTGGCTGATGGGTACCCTAGGGCATTTGTTCCAGACTCAGGAGTTCTTCATCTGCAACCTAATTGATATCCTCTGCATAGAGATAATAGGGTGTTTATCCAATAGACGGCATGATGTCCGATCTGATAGGGGCGATCGCCGCCTGAACTCTCCTCCATGCCATAGGTTCAACATCTGTAGTGAGCGGCAAGCATCCTGGGCATGACATGGTCAATCTGTCGCAACATCGACACGGGGCGGAACAAACTCTGATGATATGGGGAGAGTTACACCATAGGCGGTCATATCTGCTCACTGATGGTCTTCAGCCTGGAATGATTGGCTGGCTCGTCATCTCAATAGGCAACGAATCGTTACAGCATTGCCGGGGGCTATCCAAGTGAAATGAATGAAACCCATAACGTGTGATCCAGCAGGTTTACTCAGGGGCGATCGCGTCAATCTTGCATCAATGATGTTGCTTGAACAAAGCAAGGAATCAACCACCATACGTCAGCGATACTAGGGAAAAGGATTCCCATTTCAGCCGAAAAAGACATCATAGAGCACCATTTTTTTAAGCTATTGTGGTGCGTCAACCCGTAGGTTGTAGGACAAGCAGCCAGCACCATGACTCTTCCGATCTGATGAAATTCGGCTTCATGAGATTCGGTCTAGATCTAAGTCGCCCAACAGCTTAACAGCTCCGTTCATCTCACGGCATCCGGACGATTGCTGAGGATGATACCTGTTGGGGATAGCCCCAGATCACCGTTTCATGCTTGTAGATCACGGTACCGGGCTTGGCACCCTTGGGCTTGTAGACATGCTTGGGAGCCGTGTAGACCACTGGGGCTTGGTCACTCTGGCGCGCGCGGCTATAGTAGGCCGCAAGATTAGCGGTAAACTGCAGGTCGGCATCATCGGCAACGCTGCCCGCATCTAGACGGAGAAGCACATGGCTGCCGGGAATTTGCTGGGTGTGAAACCACAGGTCATAATCGGTGGCGAGACGGCTGGTGAGATCATCGTTTTGGCGATTATTGCGTCCCACCAGCACTTCAAAGCCGCT
>DATNRH010000644.1 GCA_036703605.1 Candidatus Obscuribacterales bacterium
CATCGTCTGGATTATCCCCGAATAGACGATGACCGCGTGTGCCCCTTAGGGTATCGCCCCCATCTGTAGCACGCATAGTTTGGTACGTCTGATTCACCTCATCCAAGAAGACTCTCATATCTCCTGCTGCGGGCGTACCACCGAAGATAGAGTCCCACTCTTTAGTCTTCTCTTTAATGGTTGGACTCTCGCTGAACCGTGGGCATTCCACATTAGGAATCAGCAGCAGATTAGCACGGCGCTCAGAGCGACGGGTGATTGATGACGGAGAGAGGCCAATATCAGCAGCCCTTTCACGCAGCATCTCAATCCCGTTGATGATATGATCTGGGCTCTCTGCCTCACATGCAATCCGACGAATACCTACCAGAATATCAACCCACTTGCCGATATCCTGACTGCTCTTTGTACCCCTGTGCATACGGTACTCAAGGGTGCCTTTACCGGCAATAGCGCCGATGTTAAGGCTGCTATACTTCAACTCACGGCAGCCAATTACATGATGACCAAATCGGTTTGAATCACCATGCATCATCTGGTTGATATGGCCGAGGATGAAGTCACCTTGTGATGACGCAAGGCTGTAGATATTGGATGCCCTATCCTCACCACAATGCCAGATCAGACCCGGCTCATACAGCACCGAAAGCAGGATCATATTACGCACCTGCTCGACCGTCATATCACTTACGTTTACGTGGACATGTAGACCCGTCCGACAGGTGGCCCGTGAGTCAGGCACGGCATTGACGATAGTCTCAAGCTGTTGGAGGACCTCCGGCAGTTCGTCATACTTGAAAGGCGGGTTGGTGAGATACTCAACCCCATTATTACGAAGGCTACCATCATGAACCATAGCCCAGAATTGCTTACCTTCGATCTGTTCAAAGCCCCTCTCTGGATCACGTACATTTTCAAGCTCCACTTCGATACCCAGACGCTCGCCCTTGTACTTACGAGTGCCGAAGATGTCGGTCATGACTTTCTGCTTACTCATCAGCATGTCTCCGCTAGTTGATCGTAGTAACAATCAAGGCAGTTTAAACTATCTCCTGCCCACTTACATTCGTCACCCGGCTCGATCTCATCCCCACAAACGTTGCAGGCGTTCGCACCATAGGCTAGGCGTTCGAGTGTAGTGAACACCTGCCCATCAATGTAGAACATCAGATCGGAGCCGGTACTGTCTTTTTTTGGAATTCAATGACCTCCTTGCTGTCGCCCAGATACCGCAGATCATGACCCCGGACAACCGCACGAACCTTATCATTAGTATCTTCGTAGATGGAGACAAGAGAACCCTCGAAGATACCCGCACCACCAATCTCGTCCGAGACGTGAAAGGCAGACACCGTAAGGCCAGCCATATTATCGGGGTGTAGAATCTTACCTGACAGATTCCACGCCCTCCCAGACTTGACATTATTACATGAGGTTACGTGGGTGATATCAGCGATAATCTTATCCTCAACTTGGATATCATACGCCTTAGACAGCTCAGCCTGCGAGCGGGGGCGTTTACTGCTGCCAGTCCCGTACCCTGTTGTTACGCTTGGCCCGCTTGCGGGCTTTTTTGAGCTACCGCCCCCGTAGCCTTGACCACCGTACGACCAGTTTCCGTAGGTGGTCTTAACTGGGGGGTACTCGTCTGCCACCTCGATCTTTGAGTATTCTACACTCTCCGTCATCTTGGAAGTCCTAGACACATCGAACTCCCACAGCTCCCCAGCAGCGATAGGCATGAGTAGCTCTTCATCGAACGTGCTATCATTACGACCGACAATCCAGCGGAGCATGTCGATCTCAGATGCGATATACGCCACATCACGGTTCGGGTGCAGATAGATCGCCATAGGACGCTGGCTGTTGCGGATGATTCGCAGCTTACGGTCCCGGCTATCGTACCACACTAGGGCAAATGCCCCCTTGGCGATGGAAGTGGTGTGGGCTGCGCCATTAAGCGCGATATCATTGATCAGAGCCTCACTATCCACGACATAATCATCGCCTTTATGCAGGTTCTTGGTGTCGAACAAGCTCCCGTTATGAACACCCACGATCTCTCCTGTATCGAAGGGATGGGCGTTGACGCTGTTGACTGCCCCTTGAGTAGCGTAGCGGTTGTGACCGATGATTACCCGCTTAGAGGCGGAGATCATATCATCAGCAGCCTTATGCTCAAGGAAGCCCCAGCCCGGTACAGCACGCTTGAATAGGTCGTAGCCTGCCGCTGCGCCCACAGAGAATTGACCCGTGCTATGCATACCACGGAAACTGTCCGCGATAAGCATCTGCTTGTACACCTTCAGGTCATTCGCGATGATGCCGTTACCGATTACGCCAACAATACCACACATAAGCTATTCCTCACAGTAGTTTAAACTAAGTATTCTCTTAGCTGGAGAGCTGCACACCGTCCAGCATGTATTTCTGAAAAGGTTGCACTGATTCAACGAGACTGAACTCGCCTTCCTCAGTAACCTCTCCAATGAAACGATCACGATATACTAGAGCATATAGCGCATCGCTAGTGCCCCGCTTATACAGACGGAGCATACGGAGATCATCGCTCAACACACAGCCACGCACTTTACCCTCGGCCAGTGCCTTGATGGCTGCCTCGACAGAGTATGTGGTGCGGTTACGGAACTGCTCAACCATCTGCAACACATCTACGTTCCGACTATACCTCCCTCCGGGCATTCCATAGAACTGGAACTGCCGTGTTTTCAAGCCAAAGCTATACTGACGCATC
>DATNRH010000645.1 GCA_036703605.1 Candidatus Obscuribacterales bacterium
GGTGTACAGCTAACGAGCAGGCCGGCGGTTGCAGTGGAGGCTCTTGCTATGTCTTCTGGGTCGGTTGGGCCGTCGGGGCGACCGACCTAGTTGTCCCAGCAGATGTTGGAATCCCGCTTGGTCCAGGGGGCTCATCAGGATTCAGCGACGGCGCACGATGGCTTAGAATGGAAATACACTATGACGGGGTGCGGCGAGATGGGGCAACATGGACGGATCAGGTTATTTGAATGGCTAACATCAGTCTGGGCTCAGCATAATTATAACCAGTGACTTGCAGCCGAATGAAGTGGGTGTTATTACGGCGGGTGTTGCGCAGAGCGCCCTCTCGATACCAGGGTAAGCCTACATTGTTAATGCTCAGAGGAAGCCTTACGTCGATCGAAAGTGTGTGCCCTGAAGGCTGTACTTCACGATTGCCAGCTACTGGTGTCACTGTCTTCTGGAACTTTCCACATATGCACGGCTTGGGCTTTAACGCCAGCTCTCGCATCTTTCGATTGTCCGGCACAGACTGGCAAGAGCAAGAGCCGCTTGTTTTAAGTCGTGAATATGACTTTGAACACCAAAATGCCTTCAAGGTTGATTATCAGCTTTTGCCTGGCGATCGTATTCAGACGATCTGTACATGGAACAGCGATCGAAATTCAACGGCCAGAGGGGGTGAGGCTTCCTGCGAGGAAATGTGCTATAATTGGATTGGGTAACTACTTCTCCTAAAGGCTAGGTACTATCCAAAGACGGATCTCACACTCTGCATGACCGACGGGTCCACGCCAGCTGCATTATGTCCGACTGCACTCGACCCGACCAACATAGCGCCAGTCACATGCTCAGGCTCTTCGTGTGGATCGCCATATACACGACCTTCCGTGCCATGTTTGGTTGAAATTTCTCCTGATAGTATAGGAACCAACAACCCCACCTTCAACGATGGGAGCCACACCAACGCCTGTGCCAACGCCTACAGCTTGCTCGGATATGTGCAATCTCTATGACAACCATTTGATGTTGGATTTGACGGCGGAGCTATCTCTGCATTGGAGCCTCAACGTTACACACAT
>DATNRH010000646.1 GCA_036703605.1 Candidatus Obscuribacterales bacterium
GTTTTTCAGCTTTCGAAGCATTGGCGATAGTGGTAACCGGTAGTAGGTTCCATAGGTCATTGTTGGCCCATCGCGACCAAGGAAAATAGTGGTCAACCTCGTAATTTTTCCTGGTTAGCCTTCTGTCAGACCAAGCACAACGTAATTCGTCATGTTTGGCCAGGCGCTGATCCACCAAGTTTCGTATCAGGCCAGTATCTCGCCTGCCTTCTCTCCAAGCTAATGCTTGATGCAGCAACCCGGTGTCTTGATCTGGGTTGTAGAGCTGCATTAGCTGGGCCCACTCATGAAGAATGGCGGGCTCTACCCAGCAGGCATATCGGCCTAGACAGTCCCAAAGAGTTGCCGGGATTCTCAAGCGACCAAAAAAAGCTAGTGACTCCTTATCCAACCTGCCGATGAACTGCCGCCCGGGGCTTTTCGCCTCTGCCTGAAAAATCTGCTTGTTAGTGTTTGGCCACGTGATGAAGTGGGCCGGCATGATGGCTATCGTTCGGCTGGCAGCACGTAGCGCTGAGGTCATGATCTTTCGTAAGTCAAAACTGCCGAGTGCCTGACCAACACGGAAGTCATTTGGAGATATAGTGGCCAGGGACTTAAATCCGTCGTTCGCAAAACCTAGGCCTTTGGAGCCTGGAGACTGCCTCAAATTATGCTGTAGAAGTAGTGGCTGATAGATCCTGATCCAATATAGCGCTACCAAGCCGAGAGGAATCTCAACCCACTCGTCTGTACGAGCTATAACCATACCAGGGTTGCCTTCGGCTATATGGGTGAGGCAGCGCAGGAGAGCCAGCTTGTAGGTAGATGCCTTGTTATCATTGACGATGATGTGGCGCAGCGTTGGTAGAGCCCCTGTTCCATCGTCGGCAAGACGGAAGCAAAGACTCTCCCATCTGACGTCATGACGGCCAAGACGATCAGCTGTTGTATTGATCTGAAGTGGTACCAATGCTCGGTCGCGTGCCCAAGCCTCAAGTTGGTCACGGACGACGGGGTAGAAATGCCTGCCGGCGCTATCAGGTCCTTGCCGGTAGGTGATAGTCAGGACCCC
>DATNRH010000647.1 GCA_036703605.1 Candidatus Obscuribacterales bacterium
TGTTTACGCTCCATCGCAATCTAAGATCAACTAAGAAAACTTATGCCCAGCCCTACTTCAACCCATACCTTTACTTGCGAAAGCTATTGATTGAACGTGAGAGACGCTTCTGCGAAAGAAACTGGGATCAGAGCTTTATAAATGGTTTATATGGAACTCATCCCTGCCAGCCAGAGCACCCTGCCCATCGCCTCTTGGATTTGCGTCATCAGTATACATTACTTTTGTAAAGGCAAAACCGTAAAACGACAAGTTTAAAACTTCAAGCCTTGGGCACTGAATGGAGGCGGCTTTTGAGACCATTGCCCTGGATTTAACCCCAATGCTTTAGGGCGTGAAACTCATGGTTTATGAGGCATCTAATTGAGCGATCGCCCCTTGGGACTGAGGCCAGAAAGTTAGGCAGTAACTATCTTTAACGTGGATTGATTAAAAGAAGTTGAAAATTTTCTAATCAACAACGTTTATTCCATCACAACGAGAAAACTAGCATAGTTAGGGATGTTCCCAAAAGTGCCTAATACATCTTTGACTTGATCTACTGCCACTGACATTCATCAAGCCGATGGCAGTCACAGGGTCTAATCGCCTTTGGAAAACCCTAGCCATGGATCCGGACAAATCACGATTCAAGGCTTTGAGGTGATAGTCCAATGGATTTCCTAGTGGTGTTTCGCGTCCTAATCCTAAACGATTTATGCGTCATTGGGCAGTAGGGATAGACCCTATATTCCAGAAAAGCGATCGCTTTCCCCTATCCAACGATCTAGATACCCGCCAATACCAAGTTTCATAGGTATTTCATGGATTCAGAACAAGATACAGGTATGAGACAAACTAACCTGGACTCTATCGCTTGCGCCTATCGTTTGCGTCTCTCTAAGGAACTAGAAAAACGCTTGGACTGGATCGATACCTAGCCATTACGCCAAGTCTAGGGGGCGATTTCAGTTTTGTCCAGCTTTTAACGCTATCGATAGATATCTTTAGGATTTGGGCGATCGCGCTCCATCTCCCTCAAGTACCCCGAATGCCGATCCTTAGGCTTAAGGGCGATCGCCAAACAAAACGCGGCCGAGGCGAATGACCGTGCTTCCAGCTTGAATAGCTAGGGGATAGTCGTCAGACATGCCCATAGAAAGATGGTGGAAGGCAAGGTTGCCATACCCCGCCTGCTGCACCGTTTGAAAAAACTTCTGGGCGTCTTGAAACACGGTTAATGTTTCTGCCTCAGAGAGCCCCAAGGGCGGAATAGTCATCATGCCAGCGATCGCCAAGTGAGACAGTTGATTTAGAGCCGGAAGGTCGGTCTGGAGTTCTAAAGGATCCCAGCCATACTTGTTAGGATCCGGACGAAATTTCACCTGCAGTAGCACCGTAGGACGGAGCGATCGCTCTTCGGCCAAGCGATTCAAGCGGGTCGCCAACTTAAGGCTATCCAGGGAATGGATCCAGTGAAAGTGCTCCAGCGCCTTGAGCGCCTTATTGGCTTGTAAATGCCCTAGTAAATGCCAGGTGATGTCCGGTAGATCAGCAAGCTGGGCCTGTTTTTCCTCAGCTTCTTGTACCCGGTTTTCCCCAAAGTCTCGCACCCCAGCCGCATAGGCCGCGCGAATCATCTCGACCGGCTTTTGCTTGGTCACAGCCACGAGACGCACATGGGGGGGAAGGGTTTGGCGAAGCTGGGCTATGCGATCGGGGAGAGAGCCGCTCAAGGACAACCGAGTCATAGATTCACTATTGAAAGGTCTGCTTATGAATTTTTTGGAGCAGTTGATAGTCTTTCAAGGCTCCTTCCCGTCGAAGGCTGCGCAGGCGATTTTCAACCAGAATACGGGCATCGCTACGCCCGATAGGATCAAACTGCAATCCGCCGGCTGCCGTTTTGACCACGAAAAACAGGCGCTGGGCGTATAGCGTAGCAAAGAGCTCTTGGCTGCTGTCAACTAGGCACACTCTAAACAGCAGTCCAAAGGTTGGATGATTGAGATAGGTTTCAGTGCTCATTCAAGTTTAAGTTGACTAGCAATTGGGTCGCCATGAATCACGACGGTGGAGATAGAGGCTGAAGACACGATCAGCAATGACCGCGGTGGGATGAATGGGCACGGTAGAGACAGGGGCTAGACCGAGGATAGATGAACGCTAGGGTGATCAATCGATCAATTAGTTGAGTCAGAGTATCTCGACCTAGTCAAGGATCGAAGACAGCACTATGGGGAGATCGTTCGGTAGACTCTAGGGGAAGCGATCGCATGATGAGCTTAGAGCTATAGTACAGTCGTCTGGAATCTAGCGGGATCACGATCGCTCATCAAGATCCTGATCAGCAGTCTCACCCTCCAAGATCAAACCCTAGATGGGTGATGATTCTATACCTAAACACCTTCCTGGGGGCATGGGTGGGTAGACTCTAGGGGGGCATGGAGGGGCTCTTGGGGCAGATCTCCGCTCCAAAGAGCTGTGGCGATCGCATAGTCGCCATCGTGGCTGAGGCTAAGCTGCCAACTGCCTTGAAGCCAAGGTTGGGTTTGGGGGGTTGGCGTCAGCATCACAGCAGGTGCTCCGCTGGGCTGATGACCAATGCTAATGTCAGTGTATCGAACTCCACGCCATCCGGTACCAAGAGCCTTCACAACCGCTTCCTTGGCGGCCCACCGCCCCGCCAAAAAGCCGATGGCATTCTCCGGAGAACGCCGATCAGCACAGCGACGATGAAATTCCTCTTGTTCGGCGATGGTATACACGCGTTGAAGAAAGCGATCGCCGAAGCGCTCAAACAATGATCTGACGCGAGGGATGAGAACGATATCAGTGCCAATCCGAATGTGCAAGTGGAACCTTTTGACCTGCCAGTATCATCACTGTACGGGAAAATGGCCCAGGAATTCCACTCTCCAGATGACCCTCGTAGAATAGGCTCAGGGGGGCGATCGCCTTGGCTCCAGTGTCTTGGTTATTAACTCCTGTTCAGGTATTGTCCCGCTATCGTCCCATTGTTGTTGCTGTACGCTTGCGTTCATGCCTTACACCACTCAAGACCTCATCGAGATTCTCGATCAAGAGCTACGAGCGCACTGGAAAGGAGAGCGGCTCCTACTGTCGTCGGAGAAACGGCTCGATAACCCTGTTGTGGCCAAGGCGATCGGAGCAGGACAGTTGAGCAAAGTGTTTGGCTACCGAGACTTCCAAGGACAAATTCATCAATACCA
>DATNRH010000648.1 GCA_036703605.1 Candidatus Obscuribacterales bacterium
TGGCTTGATCATGTGGACGCCCTCAAGCAGTACAAGGATTCGCCACCAGAGCTCACTTCGGTCCAATCAATCGCTACATTTGACAAGGCCAAGTGGCTCAGTTTTAAAGCCATGATGGAGACACGCCTCCGGCAGTCGCGAAACCCCATCCTAGGCACCCCACTCATCTACCTTGTCCGGGAGTATGATATCTCCACGCGAGAGCATGTCCAGGCAACCTATGACACTCTTGACGACCGTTTGGTAGCCTGTGTGGAGTGCCGTGGCGCCTCTTTTATTGCCGACAATCAACGTTTCTTCGACTACCTTAAGTCATTGACTGTCGATGGCAATCTGTGGTCCTTTATCAGCAAGTTTGACAAGGCCCGGGACGGCCGCAAGGCCTGGAAGGCCCTCTTACACCAAGCTGAAGGACCTGAACATGTCAATTCCCGAGTACGCGAGGCCTACAGCCAGTTACAGGACCTGCAGTACTCCGGAACCAAGCGTCGCTTCACATTGGAGACCTTCATCCAGAAGCATATCGATGCACACACCATCCTAGCGGATCCTGCCAACAATGAGAGTGTTACTGAACAGTTCAAGATTGACGCGTTCGTGGCTGGAATCAAAGACCCCAAGTGCTCTCAGATCCTGATGACTACACAGACAGCACAGGGCATGGACACCTTTGATGCGTTCCAGCGCAAATTCTTGGACCTGTACAACCAACACATCAAGCCCAAAGCCTCCAAGGAGACCTATAGTGTTGCTGCAATGCACCAAGGTCCCTCGGAGAAGCGTGGGGGCAAGCGAAGCCCCGCGCGCAAACAACAGAACCACAAGAAGGGGGGCAAGGGCCCCAAATCCAAACACTACCCCAAAGCCGAGTGGGACAAGCTATCGGAGGAAGCCAAGAACAAGATCCGCCACGAAAGAGCTGCTGCCAAGGCTGCCCGTGGAGTCTCTGCTGTCACCCAGGCACCTTCTCTGGACCAGTCGATCTCGTCTGCTCTAGAGACAGGGGTGACCGAAGGCAAGCTCACCCACAAAGGGCAAGTGATCAACTTCTCGGTTGGCTCTGTGCAGTCCGAAGACCTCACCGAGCCTGACATCACGGCCGTTGCCGCTGCTGTTGGTTCCAAATTGAAGGGGGGGACCCAAGAAGACCTTGCTGAAGCACGATCTAAGTCTGCAGGTGGTCAATTTGGCCGACAGAATTGAAAGGATTGCAAGCAACAGCCTGTGCAGCTCA
>DATNRH010000649.1 GCA_036703605.1 Candidatus Obscuribacterales bacterium
GCCACCCACCACATCCACTGGGCAAACCAGCTAGTCAAACAACTCCAACAGCACAGCAGCTACTTGGGGGAAGAGTTCCGGGACTTTCGCTTCATCCCCAACACGGCCAAAATCTTCAAACACCACCAACTGGGCATCCACCCCCATGATCCCGACTGGCACCTCAGCTTAGTGGGTCTCTGCATGAAGAGAGACAACCAGGCCATCATCCACTTGGCCAAGCTACAGGAAAATGATTTACACAGCAACATGATACACGATGATGCCAGCATAGCAAAGCGCAAAGGCCGCCCACCCCTGCCCCCTGACACCTACCATGGCTTGGAGCAGTTGCTCAAGCGCCTCCACTCGTTCTGCACCTACTTATGGCTGCCCCCTCTCATGCACAAAGTCCACCAGCTGATCCAATACCTGCAGGCAAACTACCGCACGGCATGGGACCACTCCAATCAATGGGCCCAAGTACACAATGGCCCCATCCTCTACTGGCTCATGACACATTTCAACCACTACTTCGACCAATGCCTGACGCCTGAAGACTTTCACCAAGGCAGCAATCAAGACCCCCCCTTCCCCACAGTAAGCCCCTCGGCCAAGAGCCTCGAAGCTGTGGTCCTCCATGACCCAGCCCCTTTCGAGATCCAGGACATGCCGGCCGAACTCAGGCCCCGAACCTTGCGCTCTTCCCTTGGCTCAGCCACACCAAGCGCCACCAGAGGCGGCCACCCAACACCCCACAGAGGCGGCCCCCCTGCTGGAGGCAGAGGCGGCCCTGCCCCTAACCCCAGGCCAGGCGAAGTCAATCACAACTGGCACCCACAGCTCCAACAGTACTTCCAGAGCCTGGACACCAACTCCCAACGCCGAAATCTGCGCAAAGTCTGTGAGGCCGCCGGCACAACTCCAGCCACCGAAATGGAGAAACTGGGGCTCACCGCCAACCACTGTGCTGTCTTCACACTCTTGGGCAACTGTTCCCGCCGCTACTGCCAATTGCTACACCATGGCCCTGAACAGTTCCAGCCTACCCAGGTCCAACAGCTCCTCAATACACTCCGAAGAGGACACCAAGCTTACAACCAGGGCCACCCCCAGCCCCCACAACCCAGACAGCAACCCAACAGACGATTTCCTCAGGGCAACCGCAACCCAGGACCCGGCGCTGGCCCTCCAAACACTGCTGCTGCTGCAGCTGGCCCACAGGCACCTGCCCCTCCTGCCCCTCCAGGCAACCCCAGAGGCCAGCAAGATTGACTACCGGCCCAGGCCCCACCACCCCTGCACCCATCTCCAGCCAAGACTGGGGCCAAGAAACGCCGCCCAACAACACCTTCACACCACCCCCAAGACACACCCCCACACCCTCATCCATCACAGTCACAGGCTGAGGGCCCCAAGCCACAGCACCCACAACACTGCCCTAAACGACAGGACAGGAAGGCCACTCCAACAAAGCCACAGGGCCTGAGCACCACACCAGCCCCACCCTGGGCCCCCAACCTGGACCCAGCTGCTGTGCCTGATATCAACCAACTCTCAGAAGCTCAAAGTAAGTCACCCATTCACCCCAACTGTGGACAAATGTACCCTGGAGAATTTGCTTTGCTACACCCAGCAGGACCCCTACTGAAGGAATACGGCGACCTAGGCCTACCAGTGGAGGTTGATGGCACCTGGACTATGGAACAGCTGGATCTAGCTGTGGCCTATGGCGCCCACCCCTCAGCCCGAACTGCCGAAGCCGCGGAATGCTGCCGCGCAGAGGCCATGGAAAAGGTACACCAGGGATTCTGCAAAATCGTCCCCTGGCAAGAGCTAAGGCGTGAATATCTAAATGGAGCCACCAACACCAAGATCAGCCCCATTGCGGCCATCCCACACAAAAGCAGGAAATTCCGAATGCTCCTGGACCTGTCAGAAAAAGCCCGACGCACAGCCGAGATGCGCCAAGCCATGGGGCCAACCGTAAATGAGGCCACACACCAGGAAGCAGCCCCTCTCGAATCAATGGCCCAGCTAGGCGCAGTGGTGCCACGCATCATCCATGCCCTAGCCACCTTCCCCACCAGCCAAGGCCCCATAGTCATGGCCAAACTCGACATCAAGGATGGTTTCTGGCGCCTGGGTGTGGATCCCTCCAGGTATGCCGACTTCTGCTACCTGCTGCCTAAGCTTGACCCGCAGGAAGACACCATGGTGGTTGTCCCAACTGCCCCCCAGATGGGCTGGACCAGCTCCCCTGCCTTCTTTGGAGCCGCCACCGAAACAGGCAGAGATCTTGCTGAATGGTTCCGACTCATGCCCTCACTCCCCCAGCACCCCATGGAACACGCCATGATTGATCCAGTGGAGCCAAACCTGCTCTCTCCCCTCCAACACCCCTCACAATGGGACCCGAAAGACCTCCCCCTCATGCGCCAAAACCTCCACTACTTACTGGAAATCTTTGTGGATGATGCCATTGGACTGGTCCAAAGCACCTGCGAAGCCAGCCTCCGACATTACAGCCGCGCCCTCCTCCATGCCATCCACCAGATCTTCCCCAAAGCCCCACCAGGCTCAGAACAAGAGGACCCAATCTCCTACAAGAAGCTGGTCCTAGACCAGGAGGGAGTGTGGGCAGTCCGGAAAGAGATCCTGGGCTGGCTCATGGATGGCATCAACCGAACCATCCAACTCCCCACCAAGAAGGTGGACAAGATTCAAGAGACCATCAGGTCCATCTGCCGACACCAACACTGCTCCCTCAAAGAGCTCCAGTCCATCACTGGCAAGCTCCAACATGCTGCCCTGGCCGTCCCGGCCGGCAGAGGCTTGCTCCAGCCCCTCCACTCCCTTGCAGCCCATTGCATCAAAGCAGACAAGCAACATGTCCAGCTGCCCACAGGCAGCATGGCCCACACAGCCCTGAAGGAGTTCAGTACCCTCTTCACCCTGGCAGGCAAAAGGCCCACCCACTGCACACAACTAATCCCTGGACCCCCCGCTTACATTGGCAACTGTGACGCCTGCAAACATGGCGTCGGCGGGGTTTGGCTCTCTCACAAACGGATTATCCATCCCATTGTATGGCGGTTCAAATGGCCAGTCGATATCGTGGATCGAGTGGCCAACCACACTCTGACCATCAACGATCTGGAGATGGCAGGTATGGTCCTCCAGTTCCTAGTCATCAACCAATTGACCACAGTGGAGGACACACACCTAGGCATCTGGTGTGACAACACCTCAGCAGTCTCCTGGTCCTCAAAGCTCAGCAGCAAAAAGTCCATGGCCGGCCAACACCTAGCCCGAGCCCTCAGCCTCCTCATGGCGTCCAACAAAGCCTCCCCTTTGGCGGCCATGTCCATTGCCGGCAAGAACAATGAGATGGCTGACCTGGCAAGCAGATCCTTCCATGCAAATGGCACCCCAGGAAACTATAACCTGACTGACTATGAGTTCCTCACCAAATTCAACTCACAATTCCCCCTTCCACAGGGCAACTCCTGGAAGATGTTCCGCCTCAGCACAAAGCTGACTTCCTTAGTCTGTCAAGCTCTGCGACAACAGCATGTCTTGATGGGTGGGTGGCTCCGACTGCCCACACAAAACAACGCTATTGGCGAGTTTGGCTCCAATACTGCCACCGATTTGGAGTGGACCCCTATCTCGAAAGGCGCCTTCACCAGGGACAGCCCATCCCCTGCTCCAGGGCCCAGCAAGTTGCCTTCCTCTGCAATTTTGCCGCTTACATACGCGCAGGCCACGGAGGCCGACAACGTCAGGTACGCCATGGCTCAGTCAAAGAAGCACTGGCTGCCGTCGGCACGCAATTCATGTTGGATTCGCGACATAACCCCATATACCAGGATGGGTCTGGCTCGCAAGAGTATGTCCTGAGGCTCAAATTGCAGCTGCGCAACTATGAGAAAGAGGACCCAGTCAGAGACCACAAACTGGCGGTCCCTGTCTCCATCACCTCTGCCCTCCTGAAGCGAGCTTACAATACCGACAAAGGAATGGCCCCCAGAGGCCAAGCAGTCGCAGACCTGGTCACCATTGCCTTCTTCTACCTCCTTAGAGTTGGTGAATACACCTACACGCGCAGCCACACCCAACACAACATGCGTCAGACCAAGCCATTCCGAGTCCAAGACATCACATTCCGGAAACAGGGCCACATCATCCCAAACAATGCCCCACTGACACAGCTCTACCAAGCCGACGAAGCCACCATGCGCATCACTGACCAAAAGAATGGAGTCAAAGGCCAATGCATCCACAACGAATGCAACAGGCGCCACAACAGCCCAGTCCGGGCGCTAGCCCGGCGAGTCCACCACATCCTCTCAAACGGCGGCGACTCCAGCTCACCAATTGCCACCTACTTCTGGAAGAATGGCTCAGTCGCCTACGTCAACAACACAGACATCAACAGAGCGGTCAAAGAGGGCACTGAAATGGTTGGACTCTTCAAGCCTGAATATGGCTTCCGGCGAGAACAAGTCAGCAGCCACTCCCTTCGAGCAGGGGGAGCCATGGCCCTGCACCTCAATGGAGTTAACCACACCATCATCCAAAAGCAAGGCAGATGGCAATCCCAAACATTCCTGCGGTACATCCATGAACAGATCAGTGGCTTCGCCAGTGGCCTCACTACCCTCATGTCCAAGCAGGCCCACAAACTCTTCCGAAATGTTACAGGCCACATCCCCTGTCCCACTTTACTACCACCCCCCACAGCCCCACTAACATAACCAGGCCTTCCACAACAAATGGCCATGCACCCCAGCCACACTACTATTACACCCAACACACTACATGTTTCCAACACCAAAACAAACAACAGAAAAATACTACAAACAACACATTCCACATTACATGTTACATGTCCAACCAACAACAACATCATCATCATCCCAGTGAGCCTCCAGCTCCACTGCTCCCCATGGCTGTGACAGAGCACACCAGGTCTTCTATGGCACAGATCACCTGGTCCCTCTCTCACACATCCATGAATGGGGGTCTACTACAATGGGTTTCAGCTGAGTTGAGTTCCAGAGGACAAGTCACGCATCCGGGTGACGTTGGCACACCATCCGGGTGACCCCTCTGGCCCACAACTCAGGGTTAGGCCTAGACACAGCATTTAGAAAGCATAACTATTCTAAACACTGA
>DATNRH010000650.1 GCA_036703605.1 Candidatus Obscuribacterales bacterium
AGGCGTCGTTATGGACTCATCGCGGATTGCTCCTAGAACGCTTGGATCGGTTCGATGCCGCCCTCATCTCCCTCCAGCAAGCCACCCAGCTAGCTCCCAAGTCTTCCCTCGCTTGGCTGCATCAGGCCACGGTGCTCAATCGCCTCGACCAGCCGCAAGCCGCGTTGGTGGCTGTCGAGCAGGCCCTTCAGGGCGATGGGCAATGGGGTGATCAGGACATCACCGAGGCCTGGACGGCCCAGGCCCAAGCCTATGTTGATCTGCAGCGCTACGAGGAGGCGATCGCTGCTGCCGATCAGGTGATCAGTCACCAGCCCAGCCATGGGCCAGCCTGGGGTCATCGAGCCGTGGCTCTGGGGCAGTTGGGGCGGACGGGAGAGGCCCTAGCGGCCATCAGCCAAGCTCTAGAGGTTCAGCCCCAATCCCCCGATCTTTGGTTGCAGCAGGGGCAGATTCTTAGCCTGACCGGGCAAGAATCAGAGGCGATCGCTGCCTATGACCAAGCGCTAAGCTATAACCCGTCCCGTTCCCTGAAACTGGATCTGTTGACCCAACGCAGTCGCGTTCTGTGGCGATTGGGTCAGTTCGACGCAGCCCTAGCCACAACCCAGGAGGTGCTCAACCTCGATCCCACGTCCCTGGAGGGATGGCACATTCAGGGCATGGTGTTGCTATCCCTCGATCGTCATGCCGAGGCGATCGCTGCCTATGATTACGCGATCGCCCTGGATCCCAAGAGCATCCAAGCCTGGACAGGCCGCGGCTCTGCCCTCCGCTTTGCCGGTCAGGAAGATGCTGCCCAGCAGGCCTTTCGGCAAGCCGACGATCTCCGGCAAGCCCTGCGGCCAAACGCTCCAGCGCCGTCGCCCTCCTGAGTGGCGAGTTCATACGATAGGATAGACATAGGGTGAGGGCGATCGCTCCCCAGATGCTCCTGAACGTTGGCAGGAATCCTCGTCTCGTATGCAGGGCTACAGTTGGGGTAAGGTGCGATCGTTATGATGCACACCGAACCCGGTTATCTCATAGTCGAAGGTTAGGTATATGACCTCATTTGCCAGTTCCACTGCCCGGTCAGATCTAAGTGAGTTACGTCGCCTCAAAGGCCTCCTCCCCCCTGAGCTGCGGAGTTGGGTTACCGTTGAAGCTGCCATTGATGTGACACCACCGCTGATCACCTCCGAAGAAATTGGTAAAGATCAGGTTGAGGTGCAGATTGACTTAGAAAAGTGGGATGCCCTGGCCATTGATCAGCGTAATTTACTGTTTTGGCATGAAGTTGCCCGCATCCAAAACGACACCATTCCTCGGGATGGTTGGGAAATGGCGGCTCTTGCCATTGGTCTTGGGGGTGCGGTGGGAGAACTGTGGGTGCAGGATGGTCTACTCCTTGTTCTAGCCCTAGCGCTCTGCGGCTTCTCAGGATTCCGTCTCTATCAACGCAACAACGGCAGTAAGGTGTTGCGGGAAGCCATTGATGCCGATGAAAAAGCGATCGCCTTGGCTACTCGGTTTGGCTATACCCTGCCCAATGCCTACAAGAGCCTGGGAAGCGCCCTCAAGGTGTTGGTGGAGCAAACGCCGAAAAAACGCGCTCGCCGCAAGTATCAATCTCGCCTAGATGCCCTGAAGAAGAGCGCTGCTCGGGCTAAGTCTAAGGCCAAATCCATGCGCAGCGAACCGGCCTATTAAGGCAGGACTGCCTGAGATGCCAGGGGAGAAGGTTAGGATAGGAATGGCGCATTTCTCCAGCCCGCGCGGCGGTGAGGGGATGCCGCCATGCCCACTGTGCTAAGCAAGTGAATGACTGACTCTCTAACGCCTCCCCTCTCCCGATCGCCCTTGCCGACTAAGGGGCGATCGCTGACCCTCGCGGTCATTGGCGATGTCCATGATCAATGGGACACCCACGATGAACAAGCCCTGCGCCACCTCGGGGTTGATCTGGTGCTCCTCGTCGGCGACTTTGGCAACGAAGCCGTATCTGTGGTGCGATCAGTGGCGGAGATGGCCTTGCCCAAGGCCGTCATTTTGGGGAACCATGATGCTTGGCATACGGCTACGGTGTGGGGGCGACGCAAATGTCCCTACGATCGCAAGCTTGAAGATCGGGTGCAGCAACAGCTTGATCTCCTAGGCGCGGCCCACGTGGGCTATGGCAAACTTGACCTGCCGGACTTAGGGCTGAGCATTGTCGGTAGCCGCCCCTTTAGCTGGGGTGGCCCAGACTGGCGCAACAAGTCTTTCTATCGCGATCGCTACGGCGTAGAAAGTTTTGCAGCCTCCGTCGAAAAAATTGGAGCGGCTACGCAGCAAACCAGCGAAGAGGTGGTCATTTTCATGGGCCACTGTGGCCCAGCAGGATTAGGCGATCGCCCTGAATCGCCCTGTGGTCGTGATTGGCTGCCCATGGGCGGCGACTATGGTGACCCAGATTTTACCGGAGCGATCGCCCAGGCTAAGCAATGGGGCAAATCCGTTCCCCTAGTCGCCTTTGGGCATATGCACCACAGCCTACGCCACACCAAAAAACGGCTACGCGAACGGTTGGTGCGGCAGGACAACACCGTTTATCTCAATGCTGCCAGCGTGCCCCGGATCGTTGCCACAGACGCAGGCTGGCTGCGCAATATGTCGCTAGTGACCCTGGAGAATGGAGTGGTGACTAGGGCAGCGATCGCCTGGGTGGATCCCACTTATACGATCCAGCAAGAAGACGTACTCTATGCGGCCGATCCAGTCCTACCCTAACCTCCAACAGGCCAAGCTTGCTCCAACCGCTGCGCCAAATCCACAATATCGTCATAGCGAGCGATCGCCCCCAGCCACTCCCTAGGCAATCCCGCCAGACCATAGGCTAACCCTGCTAACCCACCGGTCACCGCCGCTGTCGTATCCGTATCGCCACCCAGATTCACCGCCTTCAACACCGCATCCCGATAGGATTGAGTGGTTAATAGACACCAGAGAGACGCTTCCAGGGTGTGAACGACATAGCCTCCAGAGGTGATGGCATCTTCAGGCAACTGGTCAATCTGACCTGTCGCGATCCGGGCAAACTCTGGCCAATCTGCCCCAAAGGGCGGCACTTGGTAGAACGACGCCACCTGCTGCAGACCCGTCTGGTAGGCCGTCACTAGATCATCTCCCTGCAACAGCCGCACTGCGATGCTGATGTATAGCCCACAGGCGATTTGCGATCGCGGATGGGCATGGGTAATACAAGACACCGCATGGGTCTGCTGAATCACCTGCGCCAACTCCCACCGTGAGGCACAGAACGCCATCGGCAAAATGCGCATCAGCGAGCCATTGCCATTGTTGCTCTCACCCTTGCCCCCAGCCTCCACCGCCGGCACACCGCGCTGCAACTGAGCGATCGCTTGCTGAGTGGTGCCACCAATATCAAAAACGTCGCCGTGGGGCGTCCAATAAGCCTCGTCATACCAACGCCGAAAGCGATCGCCCATATCCTCCGGATCAAACCCAGCGCATAGGCTTTCTGCCAAGCACAGCATCAGCGAACTATCGTCTGACCAGGTGCCGGGAGGTTGGTTCCAGGTGCCATAGCCGCGCATATCGGTCACCGGATCCTGCCGCCGCTCCGCCCGACTGGTGAACTCCACTGGGACACCTAGGGCATCAGCCACACAAACACCAAGCAACCCGGCCATCACTGGGGATTCTCTATCAACCATGGAACTCTCTGATCGTAGGGGTAGTAGGTGTTAGTAGGAGGATGTACTTATGGGTAAGCATTTCGACGTTGCTCCATGCTCACATCCTGATGAGACGAGGGTTGAGCGGAGTCGAAACCCGGTACCTTCGCTTCATGCAATGGGGTGCACCGGTTAGGTAGCCTGGCTCATGACATCCGATAAATGATCCGCCGCCGCTTCCACCAGGGCGATCGCATCTTCGTAGACCATGCGGGTGGGCCCCAACATGCCGACACTGCCCACGGGTACATTATCCCGTTGATAGGTCGCAGAGACTAGGGCACAGGCATTCATGGGCTTAATGGGATTCTCTGAACCAATGCGCACCACCACCCGTTTGCGCGGCGTTCCCGGATCAGTCGTTTCAAAAATCAGCGGCCAAAGCTGATCTTGCTCCTCTTCTAAAAGCTGCATCAAGGTCTGCACTTGTTGCAACTCAGAGAATTCTGGCTGTCGCCGTAGCACTTCCGCCACGCCACTGACCAAAATTTGGGTGGGTATGGGCATTTGGCTACGACGGCTGAGCTGGTTTAGAGATTGCTGCAACAGGCTGGCATACTGTTCAAATTCTCGTCCCAGTTCTGTCCAATCCAAGGTAGATAAGTCATTCAGCGATCGCTCTCGCAGTTGCTGGGTGAGGAAATTGGAGAGAATTTGCAACTCCCGGTCAAGGCTTTCTGGATCGGTGGGCGTGTCTAACTGCGGCAGGGTGATCAACACCGACTGCGTCTCGTAGCAATCGAGCACCACCACCAGCATGATCCGCCGCGTATCCACCTGCACGAGCTGCACATGGCGCAGATGGGCCGTGCGCGACTGGGGTAGGGTAACCAGGGCAATGTAGCCACTGATGTTCGACAAAATCTGAGCCGCATGGCGCAGCAAAACATCCACACTGTAGGTTTCTGCCTGCAGCTGATCGGACAGGAGTTGATCCACCTGACGAGCGATCGTGTCCGATGGCTTAATCAAATGATCGACATAGATGCGATAGCCGGAATCCGACGGCACCCGGCCGGCAGAGGTGTGGGGTTGATAGAGCAGACCTGCTTTTTCCAACCGCCCCATGGCATTGCGCACCGTCGCCGAGCTGACGTTGAGATTAAATTCTTCAATTAACGCCCCAGATCCAACCGGCTTAGCCGTTGCTACATAGTGGCGCACGGTAGCCCAAAGAACCTGCTGTTGGCGATCGCTTAGCTTAATTTGCATAGCCGATAAAATCTTAAAGCTAAGTGAAAACAAAAATGGATAGAGATGCTACGTAAGACTGTAGCGTTCTCAATGACACCGCGATCGTAGCAAGAACTACGGGGGATCCTAAATTCCATCAGGTTAATACTGCGGAACACTTGGATCAACGCGAATCGCGTAGGCAGCAATGCCCCCTGCTAGGTTTTTGACGTTGGTATAGCCCTGATGTGCCAACCACTGACACATCTGCGCTGAGCGTATCCCGTGATGGCACATGACAATGGTTTCTGTATCAGGGTCAAGCTGGGTTAGAACTTGGTCAGACCAATCAGCAAATTGACTGAGGGGTAAATTCATAAAGCCCTCTAGATGAGCGATCGCCACCTCTTGAGGTTCCCGCACGTCAAGTAACTGGAGGGGCGCGACGACCCCTGGATGATCCTGCCGCTGGGCGAGATACTCCGCAAAGTCTTCTACGCTAATTTGAGGCAAGGCCTCGTAGGATTGGGCAACCATGAATCGTTAACGTGAGTTGTTATGAAAATCTAAAATCTCTTACCCATTAACCTAGCAAAGTTTGGCAAAATCCGTGATCAATGATCCATATCGAGCAAGTGATTAGCTCACGGATGGGCTAATTTCGCGATGATGTAGGGCAGATGGGATATTGGATGAGACTGATGCATCATCGGCGCGGAGTTCAAATGCCAACAGCGGCATCCCTAAGGACACCGCTGCACCAAACGTTCTATGTACTAAGTCGAAGACCCTCACCCCAAACACCTCTCCCAGAACGGTAGAGGGGCTTTGAAATTTAGTACCTACAACTGTATCTGGCTCCCCTTCTCCCCTTGTGGGAGAAGGGGCTGGGGGATGAGGGGAAACGATGGGGCAACCTATCAAGGGCTAGAAAGGAATGTCGTCGTAGTTAGGTTCAGGGTCAGCGGGAGGCTGATAGGCCGGGGGTTGATAGGCTGGGGCTGGCGGAGCCGCAGGGGGCGTGTAGGGAGCTGGGGCGGTATGGGCAACGGGGGGAGCGGCCACGGGGCGAGGGGCTGGCGGCGGTGCTGCCGACGATGAGCTAGATGTGTCGGAGCCCGATTGGATCGAGGTGGTCAGGAGGGTATCCGCGCCGAGGGGGTAAATGCGCTGAATGGTCATTTCGGCCAGCTTTTCCTTAAAGCCTTCAGGACGCTCGACGGTATTCATGCCCAACCGTCCTTCTAGGACAACGCGATCGCCCTGGTGATATTGAGCCTGGATGCTTTGAGCCAAGTTGCCCCAGCCCACAGCCTTAATGGTTTCCATAGGGTCATTATCGCGGAGCCCCGGAAATTGCACCACCAATTCTGCGATCGCGGTTTGCCCATCCGGGGTATAGCGCAATTCAGGATCTTTGACAATTTCCGCCATCAAAATAAAGTTATTCATTCCTTAGTCCTCAAGATTACAAGCACCCTGCTGAAGCAGTAAGTGGCGATCGCTTCTAGGTTTCCCTCAGCAGCTACAGTAATACACTTTCTAAACTCTGATCGTGATCTAATTCTTCCATGCCCAACTCGTGATTGACAAAGTCTTGGACATAGGAGCGATACTCTCGTAAGGTTTCGTCTACCCAGCCGCGATCGTTGCTGTTGGCTGCCAGGTGTACTAAAGGCTCACCGGCGTCAGGCAAGATGAGAATCCAGCTATCGGGCTGTTGGGAATTAAGAATTTTCACGCCATCGGTCAAGTCCAGGGTCTCTGCCGGATGGCTTTCAACCAAGCGACGCATCAGAGCCCCCTTCACTGTCCAAGGGCAACGCACGGTAATCGAACGATGGCAGACTCGGGGTAGGTCGGCGCGAATTTGCCCCAGGGAGCGATCCTGGAGGGTGAGCATTTCCATGAGCTTGGCAATGCAGAACATGGCGTCAAACCCAGGGTGGAGCTGGGGAAAGATGAAGCCCATTTCACCGCTACCGCCGACCACCACATTACGGTTAGAGTGGCAGGCTTCCATGAGGGCCGTGGGATTAGCCTTGGTACGCACGACGGTACTATCGTGGCGGTGGGCAATCTGCTCCACGGCGCTGGAGGCATTCACGGGCACCACTACCGTACTGCGGGGATGATCTGTGAGCAGCATGTGAATAATCAAGGCGGTGAGCTGTTCTCCCCGGATGGCGCTGCCGGACTCGTCCACCAGAATGAGCTGTTCACCGTTGGCGGAAACCTGCACGCCCAAATTGGCCTTGAGGGCCTCTACTACATGGCCTAGCTGATCTAGCAGGACTTCGCGATCGGAGATGGAGGGAGCGAGCTGACTGAGGCTGGCATTAAGCACCACAGCGTCACAGCCAAATTTGGCTAGAAGCTGGGGTAGGATAGCTCCCGATACCGCGTAGGCGTAGTCGATCACCACCTTGGAGTTGCTGGTGCGGATGGTGTTGATGTTGAGATGGCGTTCAAAGACAATGCTGTAGAGGTCAACTACCTGGGTGGGATAGACCACCTGACCGATCTCGGCGACCTGGGCCCGGCGGAAGTCTTCTTTAAAATAGGCTCCTTCGATTTTTTTCTCGTGGGCCTTGGAGAGGTTGATACCATGTTCATCAAAAAACTCGATGAGCATGTGATCGCAGCGTTCAGGATGCAGGCGGATGTGCAGCCCCCCAACCACAGCTAGGGTGGGCACCACGGCGCGGGCGAGGGGAATGGCGGTGGCTTCTAGATTTTGCACATTGATGCCAACGGACATCAGACCCGCAATCAGCGATCGCGACACCATGCGAGAAATACTGCGCTGGTCGCGGGAGACGGTGACGTGGGAACCGGGTTTTAGGGTAGAACCATAGGCTGCCCCCAGCCGCACGGCAAATTCTGGCGTGATGTCGATATTGGCTAGGCCGGATACCCCGCGCTGGCCAAAGAGATTGCGATGGGCCACATGTCCCCAGATCAGGTTCATGTTGAGAATGGCACCGGGCTCGATAATCTTGCTGGGCCAAATGCGTACGCTCTGGTTGACCTGCGCTTCTTCGCCCACGCTGGAGAGCGACCCCACCACTGCCCCTTCCAGCACATGGGCACGGCGATCGACCCGTACACCCCGAGCCGCAACACAAGCTAGGAGCCGAGATTCTTCGCCTAAAATGGCTCCATTCCAAATAATGGAGCGCTTAATCTCGGCATCAGCTCCGATGGTGACGTTGTCGCCAATAATGGTGCCGGAGCCGATGGATACCCGGGGGCCAATGCGGCAGTTGGTGCCAATCATCACCGGTGTTTTAATCTTGGCGCTGGGGTCAATGCGGGTATTTTGTCCTATCCACAGACCAGGCGATCGCTCTTCATAGCCATACTCCACATGCACTCGACGATAGAGGGCATCATACTGAGCTTCACGGTAAGCTTCCAAATGGCCGACGTCACACCAATAGCCCTCAGCAATATAGCCATACATGGGTTCACCTTGCTCCAGCAAGGTGGGGAAAAGATCTTTGGAGAAATCAGCTTCTTGATTGGCAGGTAAGTAGCGAAGCACCTCGGGTTCTAGGATGTAAATGCCGGTGTTGACCGTGTCGGAAAAAATTTCGCTGCTTGAAGGCTTTTCTAAAAAGCGGCGGATACGCTGCTGATCATCGGTGATCACCACACCAAACTCCACCGGGTTTGGGACATGGGTCAGTACCAGCGTGGCTTTGGAACGACGAGCTTTGTGGAAGGCGATCGCTGCACTGAGGTCAAAATCGGTGATGCTATCGCCGCTGATCACCACAAAGGTTTCATCGAGTAATTCCGATACATTTTTGACACAGCCGGCAGTCCCCAAAGGCTGATCTTCTTCCACGGCATAGGTCATCTGCACCCCGAAATCACTGCCGTCTTGGAAGTAATCGCGCATGACATCGGGAAGATAGTGAAGCGTCGCGATAATTTCGGTGATGTCGTGACGCTTGAGCAGATTGACGATATGTTCGGCAATGGGACGATTGAGAATCGGCACCATTGGTTTGGGAACATCGCTGGTCAGCGGCCGTAACCGCGTTCCTGATCCGCCAGCCATGAGCACTGCTCGCATATACCCTCCTTAATTCGCTACACCATGCTGCTTCAGCACTGCTTACATCTCAGGTCAGCCTCTAAGGTGACACATCTCGAATCTCCTATCCAATGGAGCGATCGCCCCCTGCGCAGCCCTAGGGAAGGCGATGGGTCCTGAGTCTGCCTTGCTGGATATGCCAAGCAATCTGATGAGCAGGTAGGCAAGATTGGTCATATCCATCTGTTATTACATTTTGTGAATAACAATTAAAAAATATTGATTTTGCTATCACCGCATCACCTTGAGCATAGCGAAGAATTCAGCATTTACGGCATTTTTCTCTAGGAAGCTCATCTGTTTAGCGATCGAACGAGAAAAATAGATGTGTTAAGAACAGGGCATATTCTGGCTGATTTATTCCCTAGCCCGTGCATCTAGTGTAGGGTGCTAAACATGTTTAGGATGAGCTTATCTTGTTCAGCATATCGTGAAGAGACGCTAGAATTTTGTTGGCTGCCCTACACTCCCTGCCCTACTAACGTGGCTGTTCAGCCGCCGATTAAGGGCGAAATGATAGAGTTAAGAGGCAGGTCTATGTCTAGTCTCAAGTTTTAGTTGGAATTGTTGAGTGGTACCTATGGTGAACCTTCTGATTATTGCCCTGGCAGTTGTTTATGCAGGTGGCATCTGGAAATTTTGGGCTGGGTTTCACCGCACCAACTTTAGCGGTGGTCGTCTCTACCTATCCCTGATGTGGCCAGTGCTGCTGGTGGCCAACAAGTCCTATCGCCAAAACTTTACGAAGGCCCTCAAAGGCTAAGCCCGTATCAGCATTTGCGCCCTTGGATAGGGCTGGTTGCCCTAGCACTCCCGAGACATAAAGGGGGTAGGAGCTCTGTGGGTTCCGGGATGACTAAGATCAAGGTCTTAGATCGTGGCACAGCTTGAATTTTGTTACTGAGGTGGAAGCAGCAGGATGCCCTGGGATGATTCTTCATTGGCCGGCGCGTTGGGGGATATGGGCGATCGCTCGTCCTGGTACAACCAAATTGATGCCGTGGCGGAGCGGTTCAACCGTGAGTATCAAGGTCAGCCTTTTGATCTACCAGCGGAAGTGGAAGCGATGCCCATTTTTCGCGACTGGACATCTGGAGGGCTCACGTCTCGGATTGCCGCTCCCTTTTGGAAACTGGTGCAGCCCAAGAAAAGTCAGCGTTGCCTCGATGTGGGCTGTGGCGTCAGTTTTTTAATCTACCCATGGCGCGATTGGAATGCCTTTTTCTATGGGCAAGATATCAGCGCCATCGCCTGCGATAGCCTGAACTCCCGCGCCCCACAGCTCAATTCCAAGCTGTTTAAGGGCGCGGTCAAGGGGCCGGCCCATCAGTTGCAGTATGAGGATCAGCAGTTTGATCTCGCGATCGCCACTGGCTTCAGTTGCTACTACCCTTTGGATTATTGGGAAGCGGTTTTAACCGAAATGCGGCGGGTGCTGAAGCCCGGCGGCACCCTGGTATTTGATGTAGTGAACCCAGAATCGGCCCTGGCAGAGAATTGGGCTATTCTGGAAACCTACTTGGGAGCCGAGGTGCTGTTGACGGAGCTAGGAGAGTGGGAGGCGCTGCTGAAGCGATCGAACACCAAGGTGCTCAAAACTTTAGACCATGAGCTATCTCGGCTCTATAGTCTACAGTTTCTACCCTAGATCATCCCTCGATCATCCCCAGATTCATCCGGGTGCTCACCGGCTTCCCCAGCGATCATGGCGCAGATGGCGTCGGACAAGTCACTGAGGTCGGCAGGGGTGGGCTGGAGATAGGCCTGGGGGGCTGCAGCGTAGCGTTGGGCCATCTCCCGTTGGCTGGCGCTGGCTGTTGGAGTCTGTACCACCAGCAGGGGCTGCTTCAGCCAGGGAATCCGCTCAGTCAGCAGTTCTGCCTGCAGTTCGGGCCAGCGTCGCTGGAAAAGTAGACGACAGCCCGCCGGCGATCGCTTCAGGGTTTGGTACGTTCGGTGGTGCGATCGCCATTGCGACTGCTTGCCCAGCAGCCAAGCGAAAGGACGCAGCAGCCACAGAAGTAACGTCCAGATGGGAAAGGAACCGACCCATCCCCGCGCTCGTCGCCAGGGATAGCGATGGTTGTCTAGCTCAACCCCCTCAGGGTCAATCAGCACCAAACCACTCACTTGATGGGCATACTGCAGGGCATAATTCGCCGCAACCCAGGCACCAACGGAATGACCGACGAGATAGACCTGAGAAATGCGCAGGGTATCCAGGTAGTCGGCCAAGCATTCCGTTTCTAGAGCAATGGAGTAGTGGCCTAGCCGTTCTGACTCACCAAACCCCAACAGGTCAGGCGCGATACAGTGGAAGCGATCGCTCAAGCTATCCAGCAAAGGAGCCCATTCACCACTATCGCTCCAAGCTCCATGTAGAAATATGATGGTGGGGCCAGTGCCTACTTCCTTCCAAAAGAGCTGGCCTTGGGGCAGGCGAATACGAGCGTTGCGGATTGGTAGAGTCATCCTAGCTGAGTGAAAGGGTCGGTCACTATCCTGTGACGATCCATTATGCCAGGCTGCATGCCCAGACGGGAGGGTGGATACCCCTAGCTCAGCTTGGCGGTGCATTCTAGAATCAGCTTTTGGTTGATCAGGGCATAGGGCTGAACCGCCAGGGCTTGGCGAAAGGCCTGAATGGCGGCGATGTAGTTACCCAAGGCCATATGACTCAGACCCTTACCATGCAGTGCGCCAAAGTGGACGGGCATGAGTTCTATGACGCGATCGCAGTCGAGGAGCGATTTCTGATAGTCTCCGATCACGTAGTAGAGCACAGCCCGACGATTCCAAGCTTCCACAAAGTCAGGCTGGGCGGTGATAATTTCGGTGAGCATGGCTTCCGCCTGCTGATGCTTGCCAGCAATCAAGAGCCCCTGGCTTTCTTCGAGCTGTTGCAGCCCTTGGATTCCCTTTTGACGAAACCAGCATTGCCAAAGCGATTGGGTAGCGCGGGTACGGGTGGCTTCCTGGGTGCTTTTTAGGTCGTCCAGAAACGTCTTAATATCTTGATGATTCATGGCATCCTGTCCCAAGGTAGGGTGTGAGTTGAGTCCATAGCAGGCACCAGTTCCTGTCATGCCACTAGAGTGGTGCCCTATGCGATCGGTTGAGCAACCGCTCCACCTTAGGCGGGGATGGCTGGCTCTAATCCGAGGGTTTGAATCAAGCGATCAACGTCGAAGTGCTTGTCCATCAGGTCGAAGACACATTTCACCTTGATGGTTTCATGGAGGCGCACTTGCCCAAATGCATGATCGATGATTTCAACCGTGGTGAGGGTATCAAGGTCTACCGATAGGATCGGAATTTCTAGATCTTCTGCTCGGCTGAGAATGCTAGGGGCAGGCGGCAGATGACCGGTCAAGATCAGGCATTGGGTGGAGGTTTCTAGGGCAGCAAGCTGGAGATCGGTGCGATCGCCCCCGGTGACAACGGCCATATTCCGCGCTTTACGGAAGTACTTGAGGGCGGAGTTGACGTTCATCGCCCCAATGGTCAAGCTTTCCACCATCAAGTCGAGGCGATCGCGGCAGCAGAGAACCTCGGCATTCAGGCGATGGGTAAGTTCTCCCACACTGACGCTGCGCAGGAGTTCGCTGTGGGGCAAAATGCCAAATACAGCAATGCCATTGGCTTCTAGAAAAGGCTTAACTTGACTGTCTACCATCTCAATCTGGTCGGCAGGCACATCGTTGAGAATCACGCCTGCTAAGGTATCGCCCAGATGCTGCTGGGCAGCAAGAATTGCATCAATGGCCAGCACTGAATGAAAGCGAGCTGTCAGAACAACGGCAGCGCCTAGAACCTGCGCTGTTTGGGCCAGGGATACGTCAAACAAATGCCCTTCATGGAGTGTTCCAGCTCCCTCCAAAAGCACCAGATCACCCACGGAGGTTTGCATGTAGTGTTTGAGGGCCTGCTGATAGTCCTTGGCATCATGGCCATGCAAGCGCTGGGTAATGCTGGCATCATCCAACCGCAACAGGGTGGGCAGGAGGCGATCGCTGGGTAGTTGGAGAGCCTCGCCAATAAACCGCACATCTTCGTCGATCTGATCCATGCTGGATTCACTGGGGCAGGTGCCAAGAGGCTTGCCGTAGCTAATGTCTAGCCCCTTATGACGAAGCTGATGGGCAATGCCTAGGGTGGCGGCAGATTTTCCGCTATAGGCTTCGGTAGACCCAATGAGTAAATACTTTGCGGACTTCGGCACGTCCAACTCCTCACATAATGCGTGGCAATACAGCAGTTTTGAACTCCTATTGTAAGGGGAGAGGCTCTCTTGCTTCATCACTAATTGCGCCGAAGATCGACAAATTCTTGCGAAACTAGGCCGCGATCGCCTTTCAAAAGAGGAGAGGGCGATCGCGGCCTAGATCGTCGTTGCTCAAGAATGCTACGCAGTTATCCGAAAAGTCTTGGCACCCCAGCCAGCAGTTCTGTATTGCCCCAAACAGAACTCCGTTTAGTCAAGAAACTGTGACTTAGTCGGGGCAGGATAGGAGGGAGGTGCTTAGGGCACCCAGCCTACAGCCGAGGTGCTCACAACGGTGCGTAGATCTCGGGTGAGTTCCACGGTGTAATCGTGGGGTGAACCACCGGAGCCGGTTTGGGTCATGGCCGATCCATCGGGATTGCGGGGCGAAAACCAGGAATCTGCCCGTACCACTAGGTTATTGTTGCTGTTGATAAACATATCCTTAATCACCAAGGTGTTGGAGTTGCCATTGCTCAGTCGAGCAGATAAATGGGCCGCGGTGGTCATCTCCCCCGTCGCAGGGTTGATTCTCGCCAACACGCCAATTTTTGCGCCGCCGCCCTGGCCATAGCTGCGCAGCCAAGCTTGGGTGGCTGTATTGGCGACGCGACGGAAGTCTTCGCTAGACGTGCCTTGGGTGCCGTCTACGCTGAAAACGCCATAGAGATGGGTGCCATCCCAAAAGAGACCATAGCCGCGGCCATCGGCCCCGGTGCTTTCATAGTTGGTTCGCACCCAGTTATTGGCAGGGTTGGCGCTGTCAAAGCTGGCGATAATCGGATCTTGGTTGATGCTAGTGCGTTGCCAGGTACCGATGTAGATCGTTTGAGTGCCGATGGTGACGGAGGGGCCATTGAGGGCAGCGATCGCCGCTTGACTGCTCGTAGGCGCAAACTTGGTGACATCGCTGGTTTGAATCGAGACGGCAGGCGGAATACTGCCAGCCACGTCGTCATCCAAGATAGTGAGAGTAGCCACCTTGGTGCCCAATTCTGCGCCTTCGCTGGGGTTGATCAATTCAATACGAACCGTTTCATTGGGCTCGTCCAGGTTGTCGTCTAGGATTTGCAGGGTAAACCGGCGGTTGGTCTGTCCATCAGCGAACGAAAGGACGCCGGAGGCGATATTGTAGTCTTCCCCAGGTGTGGCGGTGCCTCGACCAATGGTGCGATAGGCAACCTGAGCTGGGCCGGTGCTGCCGCCGGTGCGGGTGACGGTGATGGTGACGGTGCCAGCACTTTCATTCACCGTATAGCGCGGCGTGGTGAAGCTAAAGCGCCCAGGAAACCCCGGCAAGGAAGACCTCTGCAGGGCAGCATCTCTGGTTTGCAACTGTTTCGCGGTTACGCCCGTGAGGATGGCCAGGTAATTGCCGCTGTTTTTGTGGCGCACCAGGGTGCTGCCAGCATAGTTGCCCCGACCGTTGATCAATTCAAGATCTTCAAACTGCAGCCGTCCTTGAAGTTTGAGGCGATCGCTGCCGGGGGAAAAGTCTGTAATTTCATCAGCTTGCCTGAGGGCACCAGCATGGTTCAGAGACAGCACGAAGGTATCGCGACCCT
>DATNRH010000651.1 GCA_036703605.1 Candidatus Obscuribacterales bacterium
ATTAGAATCTTGCAAGACCAAATAGGTGTCAAACTCCTCACTCACCATTTCAATCACAAGAATTTGCCCTGCCTCTCCAGAAAACTCATGGATTTGATAAAAGCTGCCATCATCCAACACATTTGGGCTGTCGCGATTCAACTCCCCGGTGAAGATAAGTGGTTCAAACGAGCTAAAGGTCGCTTGACTTTGAGCCAAGGCAGGTCGAGCTGTCCCCATTCCCATCCCCATCCCTATCGGAGCCACCATCGCTATCGCCATCGCCATCGCCACCATTCGCCGCCGGGCAGCCCCCCGCAGCAATAGCGAACAAACACCCCAATCCCTTGCAGGACAAGGTATCGGTGGAGCAGACTTCCGAGAACGAGAACAACGCATCGCAGATCAGTCCTATCAAGCTAGAGGTCAACGCCCCTATATAGTCCCCGACCCCACCCAGGTATGCAAGACCTCCATGCGCTACCCTCGAAGTTGTGGCCCTGAAACGAGAAAAATTTGAACACCCAGATCCCCGGTTTCTCTAAGAAACTGGGGATCTAACACCCGATCGCCCTATTCTCCATTGCGTGCTGGGTGTGTTGAGAGCGATCGCCCAATCGCCCAATTTTGGCTAGCATGGTAAAAAGAGCTCGTGGTAAAAACGATGGTTGCCTCCTTGCCAGGGCCCCTGTCTCCCGACAACTATCTGCACCTAGAAGCAGAAAGCCCCATCAAGCATGAATACATCGACGGCTATGCCTATGCCATAGCCGGAGCCACCGACGCCCATGTGACCATTTCTCTAAACCTAGTCGCCATGCTGCGTAACCACCTGCAGGGGAGTGGCTGTCGCCTGTATATTTCGGACATGAAAGCACGGGTGGAGGCACGAAATTGTTATTACTATCCCGATGTGATGGTCACCTGTGATCCACGGGATGCTGAAACGGATACCTATAAGCGCTTTCCCAAACTGATTGTAGAAGTGCTGTCCACATCGACCGAAGCCTTTGATAGGGGAGATAAGTTTGCCAACTACCAAGCGCTAGAGTCCTTAGAAGAATATGTGTTGATCAATACGCGCCATCAGCGGGTGGAAAGTTTTCGGCGCGGTGCGGATGGACTGTGGCTGTTGCAGCACTACACCCCAACGACTAAACAGTTTGAGATCAAGAGTCTTCAGTTTCGTGAAACGCTGACAGCGCTCTACGAAGATGTGGTGCTAGAAGCATCGGAGGAGAGAGAACCTTCAGACGACCCACGGGAGCGAGGCTGAGGGGTAGGGAAGACCCGCGTTGGTGACGTCTGACGCCTGCTCTAACCAAGCCAGCACATCAGAGTCATTTGAGAAAGCAAATAACGCCTTTGCTCAATCATCAAGTTGATCGATTTGTATATCTTCATCTAGCAACATTGAACTGACAAGCAGTGCATAGGGTCAGTGCGCTTCATCGTAAGTGAGATAGTATACAACAGTGTTGTTGATTACTTATGACGTAACGTCTTACTTCTATGTCTTCCATGAAACGCCGTCACTTTCTCCAAGCCACTAGTTCCGCCTTAGCTGCCATTGGTCTTAGCCAACTTGATGTGGTGCGACAAGCTAACCAATATAGTCGCGTTTTGGCCCAAAGTACCCCTCGCAAGCTTGCTTTGCTGGTCGGCATTAATGCTTATCCTACTGGCGTTGCATCTCTACGGGGCTGTGTCACCGATGTCCAGATGCAGCGCGAACTCCTCATCCATCGTTTTGGCTTTAACCCCACAGATATTCTTACTCTTACTGATAGCAATGCAACGCGACAAAATCTATTAGATGCCTTCGACGATCATCTAATCCAACAAGCTCAGCCTGGAGACATTGTTGTTTTCCACTTTTCAGGTCATGGCTCCCTCGTGGTAGATCCTAATCCAATACAGCTTCCTCGCATTGATGCCTACGCTGGGGTTCAAGGATATAACGGCACCATGATTCCCTACGATGCCCGCATGAATCTAACCGGAACGCAGGTTGATGACATCATGGGAAAGACATTATTTTTATTGATGTCGGCACTCCAGACCGATCAGGTTACGGTTATGCTCGATAGCTGTCATTCCGGTGGTGGAACTCGGGGAGACTTACAGTTTCGAGCTGTGGACTCTCGAATTGGTCGGGGAGAGGCGGAGCCGAGTGAGGCGGAGCTGGCAACCCAGGAACAGTGGATGGAGCGGTTAGAATGGTCAGAGGATGAGCTACTAGAACGGCGCAGCCGAGGCATTGCCAAAGGCGTTGCCCTAGGTTCGGCCCAAGCCAATCAGCTTGCCGCAGATGCCTCCTTTGGGCGATCGGGGGCTGGGCAGTTCCATGCCGGAGCCTTTACCTACGCGCTGACCCGGTATTTGTGGCAGCAGCCCGGTCATCTTCCCTTAGAACGGGTGTTTGTTGATTTGGCCCGTTCTACCCGTGACGTGGCCCGCAGTTCTCGCTTAGTGCAAATCCCGGTATACGAGGTAGAACCCGGTCAAGATCACCAGCAAGAGCCACTTTATTTTATCTATCCTTCAACCCCAGCGGCAGAGGCGGTAGTGTTGGGTAGTGAGGACGGTGAGGTTAGATTTTGGCTGGGGGGTGTTTCCTCCCAAAGTCTAGATGCCTTTGAAGCTGGAGCCATTTTCTCGATCATAGATGCTCAAGGTCATGAAACTGGACAGATTGAGCAAACCCGTCGAGTGGGATTAGAAGGATATGGCGTCTTGATGGGTGCGAGGCGATCGCTCCCTGAACCAGGACTGTTGCTGCGGGAACGGGTGCGCGGCATTCCAGATGATTTAACCCTAAGACTGGGTTTAGATCCATCACTAGGAGATGATTTAGCCACGATGCGATCGCGTTTGCAGGACGTCTCACGGGTTGATCCGGTGGTCGTGAATGGTGAAGCCAGTCCCCATTTCTTGATTGGTCGGATGACGGACGAAAGCCTTGCTCTTACTGAACAAGAACAGATACAACAGGTGGGCAGCCTCGGTAGCCTTGGGTTATTTACATCTGGGTTAGTGCCCTTAAGTCGTACCTTTGGTTCACCAGATGAATCCATCGAGGCAGCAGTGGTGCGCTTGGTGCCACAGTTTCAGATCTTGCTAGCCGGACAGATTTTACGTTCAGTGCTTAATAGTGACACCTCTGACCTTAATCTTGATGTTATAGTTCAGCCGGTGCAGGGCAATGAGGTGATAGGTAGGACTCGCAGTCGCGGCAGTCGAAGTTTAGATACGGTAATTCAACGCGTGGATAGCAGGATCGAAGCCTTACAATCTGGCTCTGAAATCAGTATCACGGTCACCAATCGAGAAGATCGACCAATCCATGTGGGTGTGTTAGCCATTGGCGGCACGGGCAACATTACGGTCTTACATCCAACCGATTGGGATGCGCCAGAATCAGCATCGTTGCTAGAGCCTGGGCGATCGCTCATGGCTCCTGAGCTAAGACAGATACGAGATCCTAATCGAAATTACTGCGAGAATCCCAGCAACGAGTTTCATCTTTGCTTAAGTGGTTCAGGCTATGTAGAACTACTCACGATTGCCAGCACGACACCCCTACGTGATGCCCTGCGAGGCATTCAACAAATTGCTAATGCTTCGCGTGCTGCACGGGGACAACCTATTGGTCTGGGGGCAGACGATGCACTCTCTGTGGTAGATGCGCTTCTGGGTGAAGCCGATCGCAATACTCGCGGCAATATTGAGGTGCGCAGCGGCAGGCAAGCTATTGATGTCACCAAAATGGCAGCAATATCAACCATCATTGAGGTCGTGGAAAATTAACCATGCGCCCCGACAGCAGGCGATCGCTCTTATCATCCAGGTAAGAAAGGGCGATCGCTGCCTTGCTGATCGTTTCCAGTGTAACGTCTCTGCCTTGCAGTAGCTCTTGACCCTGATCAATACTTATTTTGTACATCTTCGCTATAGCTTGATCAAGGAAGTTTTATAGAATTCTACAGGTCAGTCAACAGTCTCAGTCGTCTGAGCATAGCAATCAGCACGGTCTCTCGCTGGGTAACAATATCTGCACGTCCTAGCATACCCATCTGCAGAAAACAGGTGCGCTTGCCTGACTGAAGGGATGGTCTTTCAGATCTGGAGTCTGACGGTTGCCATGCTGGTACAATTTCGACCCGATAAAATGTCGAGGCAGGGTCTGGGCCCGGCTCTAATCGTTCTGTATCAGGAGAAATAGCATGAATATACCCTTGCAGTAGACCGTAGTCTGTATAGGGGCAACTGTCTAGTCTGACATGAACCGACTGCCCCGGCTGGATACGACTGGCATCAGCCTGCCCGACCTGGGCTTGAATCACCAGGGCCGCCGTTTGGGGTGCAAGTTGGGCGATCGCCTCCCCTGTTTCAACAACCTGACCCGGATTGCGGATGGTCAACGATTGCAGCGTTCCGGCTGCGGGAGCACGAATCACCAACCGTTGCAACTCTAGTTGAATTTGGTGTTGGGTCTGCTGGTGGCGATGTTTTTGCTGCTCAAGTTCGGCCTGGTGGCGACGCAACGCTGCTTGAGTTTGCATCAGCCTAGCCAGGGTTGCTGTTTCGCGGGCACGGACGTGCTGTATTTCGGC
>DATNRH010000652.1 GCA_036703605.1 Candidatus Obscuribacterales bacterium
TCAGGCACTCCCGGCTTCCATGGCTTGACGGGCGGTGTGTACAAGGCCCGGGAACGTATTCACCGGATCATGGCTGATATCCGATTACTAGCGATTCCAGCTTCACGGGGTCGAGTTGCAGACCCCGATCCGAACTGTGACCGGTTTTATAGATTCGCTCCTGGTTGCCCAGTGGCTGCTCTCTGTACCGGCCATTGTAGCACGTGTGTGGCCCAGGACGTAAGGGCCGTGATGATTTGACGTCATCCCCACCTTCCTCGCGGTTTGCACCGGCAGTCCCGTTAGAGTCCCCATCTTTACATGCTGGCAACTAACGGCAGGGGTTGCGCTCGTTATAGGACTTAACCTGACACCTCACGGCACGAGCTGACGACAACCATGCAGCACCTTGTGATCTGCCCGAAGGAGGCTCTATCTCTAAAGCTGTCAGACCACATTTAAGCCCTGGTAAGGTTCCTCGCGTATCATCGAATTAAACCACATGCTCCACCGCTTGTGCGGGCCCCCGTCAATTCCTTTGAGTTTCATCCTTGCGGACGTACTCCCCAGGTGGGATACTTATCACTTTCGCTTGGCCGCCCAGATTTGCATCCGGACAGCTAGTATCCATCGTTTACGGCGTGGACTACCAGGGTATCTAATCCTGTTCGCTCCCCACGCTTTCGTCCATCAGCGTCAGTATATGGTTAGTAACCTGCCTTCGCAATCGGTATTCTATGTAATATCTATGCATTTCACCGCTACACTACATATTCTAGTTACTTCACCATAACTCAAGACCACCAGTATCAAGGGCAATTCTACGGTTGAGCCGCAGACTTTCACCCCTGACTTAATGGCCCGCCTACGGACCCTTTAAACCCAATGATTCCGGATAACGCTCGGATCCTCCGTATTACCGCGGCTGCTGGCACGGAGTTAGCCGATCCTTATTCTTACGGTACCGTCAGAGGGGCACACGTGCCCCTTGTTCTTCCCGTACAAAAGCAGTTTACAATCCATAGGACCGTCTTCCTGCACGCGGCATGGCTGGATCAGGCTCCCGCCCATTGTCCAATATTCCTCACTGCTGCCTCCCGTAGGAGTCTGGTCCGTGTCTCAGTACCAGTGTGGGGGATCCCCCTCTCAGGGCCCCTACCCATCGCTGCCTTGGTAAGCCGTTACCTTACCAACTAACTAATGGGACGCATAGTCATCCTGTACCGTAGCCTTTAATGTATAAGCGATGCCGCTAATACATACCATGGGGCATTAATCCAAATTTCTCTGGGCTATTCCCCAGTACAGGGCAGATTCTATACGCGTTGCGCACCCGTGCGCCGGTCGCCGGCGGATAAGCAAGCTTATCCCCGCTGCCCCTCGACTTGCATGTGTTAGGCCTGCCGCTAGCGTTCATCCTGAGCCAGGATCAAACTCTTCATCGTTGATTCTTATATAACTTCGATCAACC
>DATNRH010000653.1 GCA_036703605.1 Candidatus Obscuribacterales bacterium
AAGTTTGGGTCAGTGCCGGATCTATATAACTACCTAACCTGGATGACTGCCCACGGCCTGCCCAAGTCTTGGCTGCAAAATCCCACCGTCATTGAGTTTTTGACCCACGTGAGCTACCGCATGACTCAATGGAGCGATCGCTTGAGTGGCGTAGGTGTAGGCATTCATCTAGAGATCCAAGGACGGCTCCATGGACAGCCCGCGTCCTATACCGCCACGCTGACCCATCCACAAACGGCGATCGCGGCGGCGGCGGGGGTGGGTTGTCTCGCCCAGTATGTGCTGAGCCAGCAACTGCAGCAGCCTGGGGTCTACCCAGTAGAGCGAATTCTCTCAACGCCTGCGTTTGAGCAAGCCATGGCCCAGCGCGATATTCTCATTCAGCGATCGCTGCCGTCGATCACACCAGAATCTCCCATGAATAGCTAAGACCATGAACGATCTATCTGACGATCTGATCATGGCGATCTGATCATGGCGATCTGATCATCTAGGATTACAGCTCTGCCGCCGGCACTTGTCCGAACCCGGCTTGCAGAATCCAGGCAAGGATCAGTTGGGTGAGCAGCAAAAGACGCTGTCGCTGTCGGTGCGTAAGGGCAGTTTGGTGTGGATCGAAAAGATGGCTATGGCGCTCCACCTGCTGCAAGCGATCGCAAAGGCTGAGAGCCAGCTTGAGCAAGCGGTTCTCCATTTGACTGGTTTGACTGGATTGCTCAGGGCTGAGATGCCACTGGGTCAACCTTTCTGCTAGGTAATCAATAACTTCCACAAGCTCATAAAGCAGGGCTTTTTCCGCAGAATCGAGCGATGGAGGATCCTCAGCCTGAACATCCCAGCTAGATAATTTAAGGGTGCTCTCATGAAGGGCAGAATAGGTCTTGGTATGATGTGAGTGGATAGATCTATCTAATGATCGATCCATTTCATCCATCAGCCTCCGTAACGTTTGGCAGCGGGCATGGCCATGCTGAAGCGGCCAAAGGCGATCGCCCAGCGTCAGATTCTTTCCTGCCGTTAGTGTGCCGAGTGGGTTGAGATACTCATCCGAGAGATGCTGGATAACCAGGGTGATCCAAGGAAACAGGGCGCGATCGCAAACATGAAGGATGAGCCATCCGGTCTCTGTGTAGCGTAATGTGA
>DATNRH010000654.1 GCA_036703605.1 Candidatus Obscuribacterales bacterium
CCAGCGATCGCCCCGAAACCCTAGATCGCGACTTTCTTACCGCATCGGCCCAGCGAGTGTGGGGCGCGGTCATCACCCTGCTGACCACAACCAGTACAACGGACGAACCCCTGTAGGTAACCCAGGAAGGTCTTGGGGCGACGGCAATTGTCAGCGATCGCCGTGGACTGGGTCAAAAACCTGCAAGTCTAGGATCTGACCTGAAGATGGATTTCCTATAATTAAACTAGTGTCGTGTCTCCAACATGATTAGGTTCATGGAGAGGCACACTGTCAATCAAATCGTTATGCAAATGCTGTTATGGTAGCTCGGTTGGGATCATCGACTAAACCATGGGTGCTCCTAAGCTGCTTCATATCCTGAGTCAGCTTAGCTCTATCAACGTCACCTGTTGAACATAAACCCCATCTAAAGCCATTCTATTGAGATTGACTTAGCTCTAGCGTTTATTCCAAGCATCCTACGGTGGTTGTTTGCCCCCACGGCGCGCTTAGGTTCCATGGACAACCTTTGTCTAGGAAGCGGGCGGCGATCGCTTGTGATTGGTGAAAACCCATCTCACGATCAAGCCACATTAGGGTCTGACTCGGGCCTACCCATAGAACTAGTCCATGGGGCATGGGCACATCCGTGATGATCAACGGGCGCGATCGCCCAAAGGCCATGCTTGCTCACGGATCTGCCCCGTTGGCTGTCCCCTGTTCAACACCTGAGTCCATGACATCAGCTTAAGTCCACTTATTACGTTTGACCTTTATGTCTAGTCTTACAAACCGTCTCTCTATCTTTGTAGACGGGAACAATATGTTCTATGCTCAGCAAAAAAATGGCTGGTTCTTTGACCCCAAAAGGGTTTTAGAGTATTTTACTAATCCTTCCGATGTGCGCCTGATTAATGCTTTTTGGTATACCGGGCTCAAGGATGCCCAAGACCAACGGGGTTTTCGGGATGCGTTGATTAGCCTAGGCTATACCGTGCGCACCAAGATCCTGAAGGAATATTATGACGATACCTCTGGGCGCTATTCCCAAAAGGCCAATCTTGATATTGAAATCGTCGTGGATATGTTCAACACGGTCGATCAGTATGATTGCGTCATTTTGTTTAGCGGTGATGGAGATTTTGAGCGAGCCATTGAACTGCTGCGCTCCAAGAATACCCATATCACAGTGGTGTCTACAGAAGGCATGATTGCGCGGGAACTACGCAACGCCACCGATCGCTATATTGACCTCAATGACATTCGCTCCCAAATTGAGAAAGTAGACGGTTAAGCGATCGCTGGCATCCTACCAGCCCCTCATCTCCAACCCCTGACGCCCAGCATGGGAGAAAGGGAGCCATATCTCCATTCCTCTACCTTGTGGGCAGAAGAATGGAGGTGAGACATGGAAGGCGAGGGGCCTGGCATCTTGGGCTCCCGATGTTGGAATGCCTCGATCGGAAACTGAAGGCTTAGAATAGGTTGTAATCGGTCTATCACATCGCGGTAGACCATGTTTAATCAAGGCATGTCCATCTGCAGTGAAGGGGCTAACAACCACCCATGACCAGCGGAGAAGAGCCTTGATCGTTCGCAACGTTATGTCCATGACTGTTATTGTCCAAGTTTTGAATACTTAGTGAATCACCCATGAACACCCAGTCTCAGCCCGACCGCATTATCATTTTCGATACGACGCTTCGCGATGGTGAACAATCGCCCGGTGCAACGCTAAACGTCGAAGAAAAGCTAGCGATCGCTCGGCAACTGGCACGACTGGGTGTAGACGTGATTGAAGCCGGATTCCCCTTTGCCAGCCCTGGCGACTTTGAAGCGGTGCAGAAAATTGCCCAGCAGGTGGGCACGGAGGACGGCCCTACCATCTGCGGCTTAGCCCGCGCCACCCGACAAGATATCCAGGCAGCGGCCGATGCTGTCAGTCCAGCAGCCAAGCCCCGGATCCACACCTTCATCGCCACGTCGGATATTCACTTGGAATATAAGCTACGCAAGACCCGCGCCGAGGTGTTAGCGATCGCTGAAGAGATGGTAGGCTTTGCCAAGTCCTTTGTAGACGATGTGGAATTTTCGCCGGAAGATGCCGGTCGCTCCGATCCCGAGTTTTTGTATCAAGTGTTGGAACGAGCGATCGCTGCTGGAGCCACCACCATCAATATCCCCGACACCGTCGGCTATACAACGCCTAGCGAATTTGGGGCGATCATTCGCGGCATCACTGAACATGTGCCCAACATTGACCAAGCGATTATTTCTGTCCATGGTCACAATGACTTGGGCTTGGCCGTGGCTAACTTCCTAGAAGCCGTGAAAAATGGCGCTCGCCAGCTTGAATGCACCATCAACGGCATTGGCGAACGGGCCGGCAATGCGGCGCTGGAAGAATTGGTGATGGCGCTACATGTGCGTCGTCAGTATTTCAATCCTTTCTTGGGTCGTCCTGCCGAATCGGAAGCGCCCCTCACCAACATCGACACCCGGCAGATCTATAAGACCTCCCGCATGGTCTCCAACTTGACGGGCATGTTTGTGCAGCCCAACAAAGCGATCGTGGGTGCCAATGCCTTTGCCCATGAGTCTGGTATCCACCAAGATGGCGTCCTGAAGCATAAGCTCACCTACGAAATCATGGATGCCCAGTCCATTGGGCTCACTGATAATCAAATCGTCTTGGGCAAGCATTCCGGGCGCAATGCCTTCCGCACCCGTCTCAAGGAGCTGGGCTTTGAGTTGGGCGATCAGGAACTCAATCGCGCCTTCCTCCGCTTTAAAGAGTTGGCGGACAAGAAGAAGGAGATCACCGATTGGGATCTGGAAGCGATCGTCAACGATGAAATTCAACATACCCCGGCTCGCTACCAGCTTGAGCACCTGCAGGTGTCCTGCGGCGATCATTCTAAGCCCACGGCAACGGTCACCCTGTTGACCCCCGATGGTCAAGAACTCACCGATGCGGCGATTGGCACGGGGCCTGTGGATGCGGTCTATCGCGCCATCAACCGAGTCATCGACCTGCCCAATGAGCTGATTGAGTTCTCCGTGCAGTCGGTAACCGCAGGCATTGATGCCATTGGGGAAGTGACGGTGCGGGTGCGCCATGAGGATCGAATTTTCTCCGGGCACTCCGCCAACACCGATATTGTAGTGGCCTCCGCCCATGCCTACGTCAATGCCCTGAACCGCTTGTCCTTTGTGCTGGAACAGGGGCGATCGCTCCATCCCCAGCATCCCGTGACCGAAGCCGTTGCTCAACAAGCCTAAGGATTGCTCTAGGCTAAATACGCAAGCAGACCTAGAACGGGGTCAAGGTCTGCTTGCGCTGTTTTCTATCCTGATGAGGATAGCTTGATCACGGCAGAAAACAGTTCCGTTTCCAGTTGTGCTTCGTGTTTATTTCTTGATCAGAAATAATACTGAAGCTTTTGAGAGCACGTAGTATTCAGCACTTAAATTCATGCGGGTAATACTGAGCGATCGCCTCCTGTTGATACACAAAGATGATGTCCCACAGTTCAAAAAAGGGGGATCAACCGTTCGCAATACGTTTTTTTGGGCGCTGCGTTCCATTGCCGGTGCTGCGCCCCGCGATCGCGATTGGGAGTTTGAGGCAGAGGTCTGGATTGCCCTAGGTCGTCTGCTCATCAGCTTTAGCGAGTCTGGGTATTTACCGCTGTCGGAAACCATGCTGGAATTTGATGACGAGGTTGACATTCCAGATGTTTTACGTAGTGCTTCCATTCGCCGCTGACATGCTCAGTTTTGTGAAGCGCAAGTGAAGTTCTCACCCAAATTCACTAAAGGTTAAAAAAAAGACTTAACCCAGAGAATTGAAGTTGATATGGTGAAGAAGTCAGGCACGATTTCTGCGTTGCCCCCATCCTCGCGCAGAATGATAGGTTGAACAACTCAACTAAGATGTCGTGCAGAAGACGCTCTGAACTTACCATCCATCTTCATTAACGAGCTGAATATACACATATAACGAGCCAGGGATGGTTGCCATGAGGTCATACGCTCATATCCCGAGCTATGCTGCCGAAGGCATGATAGGAAGCCAAGCAACCCGGTCAAGAAAAGCTTTTATATATTCAAGCTAAGCGTTGCGCTCTAAGCGAAAAAATACTGAGATACAGACTGCATTCAGGAGACACCATGAAGTTCATAGCATTTCTACCATCTTTGTTGGCTGCTAGTAGTGTAGCGATCGCCACCGCGTTACCCGCTACGGCTGCCACCCTAGTGCCCGGGTCAACCGATACCTATCAGTTTGAAAACACCTTTCCAACAACCGATACCAATCTCTCCGGTGATTCCTTCGCAAATGCGTTTCGCTTTCGAGTCACATCATCCTCGGAAGGTACTGTTCTTTTCCGGTTCTTAGTCGCTCCGACCGCCGGCGTAAACTACTTTGTCAGCCAGATTTACTTCAACTACTTCAACCCAGACGCCACATCGCCCCTCCTTTCTAATCCTGTGATTGGCGTCAATAATGTTGGGATTGTCAACTTCCAGGAAACCTCCGGTAACTTGTCTCAGGGTGATGATCCAGGCGTTGGCTTCCTAGCTGAAAACACCTTCTTCAGCGCAGGGGTCAACTCCAGCAATATAGGTAACCGCTTAAGCGGTGGAGAGACCCTAGGCATTCGCTTTACAGGAGATTTGGCAGCAGTCTTGGCTGCTCTTGAGTCCAATACTCTGAGAATTGGTTTGGATGTGCAAGGATTTCCTGATGGCAGTGATTTGTTTGTGAGTGGCCCATCACCCGTGGTTGAAGAGCCGCCCGTCGTCGAAGAACCGCCAGTCATCGAAGAGCCACCCGTGGTCGAAGAACCGCCAGTCGTCGAAGAGCCGCCAGTGGTTGAAGAACCGCCAGTCGTCGAAGAGCCGCCAGTGGTTGAAGAACCGCCCGTCGTTGAAGAACCGCCCGTTGTCGAAGAGCCACCCGTCGTCGAAGAACCACCCGTCGTCGAAGAACCACCCGTCGTCGAAGAACCACCCGTCG
>DATNRH010000655.1 GCA_036703605.1 Candidatus Obscuribacterales bacterium
CAGTCTCCTGATCGGGTGCTGCTGTGGCTGAATGAATATCTAGATGAAATGACCCAGTCTATTCAAGAGCATCAGGGCATCGTCAACAAATTTACCGGTGATGGACTGATCGCGGTTTTTGGGGTGCCTGTGGGACGAACGACCGAGGACGAAGTTGCTCAAGATGCTCGCCATGCCGTCAGTTGTGCCTTAGATATGGGCGATCGCCTACGGGTACTGAACCAAGCATGGCAAGCTAGGGGGCTACCGGAATGTCACATTCGCATCGGCATTTTCACAGGCAGCATTATTGCCGGTAGCCTGGGGGGAAAAAACCGATTGGAATACGGGGTCATTGGAGACAGCGTTAATATTGCCTCTCGTTTAGAAAGCTGCTGTAAAGACATTCACCCAGGACAGTGCCGGATTTTGATTGCGGAGGAAACCCGCCAGTACCTTGATGAGCAGTTTGAGTTAGAGGACTGGGGTGGAATGCTGTTGCGAGGACGAGAGCAAACGGTGCAGGTCTATCGCGTGGTGGTGCCGTCTACGAAGGCAGATCAACCATCGGTTTACTATCTCAATGCAGAATCGTCAACCTATACGAAAATCGATACAGATTCTGTGAAGAATTAATTAACACAACAGGTGATAGTTCGCACGGATGTCATGTACCTTCTAGGAAGAGTTCCTTCGGCACTCAAGGCAGATGGGGTAATTCTCAACCTGGTGCTTCCAGGTTAATCGACAGATTGACGGTGGACTATAGCCTATCTATGTTGGACTGGAACTCTACCTCGGGTATTCAGTCTTAATTGATCAAGACCCATCAGTGAGAATCCCGAGAGGATGGTGGAAGCCAGTTTTGCAGAAAGTATGCGGTTACCAAGCCCATCTCGACACAACGACAGATGCACCTCTGTGTAACTGTCGCTAGGTTGGCCAGTTGCGTTTACCCTCTGTGCCGGTGACATCAGCCTTCATGCTGAACCCAAGCTTTCAACATTGTTGATTATCGTATTGATAGCAGGACGCTTACTAACTATGTCTTCGCTCAAGCTTCTTTCCCAGAACATTACCGCCTACATCCTAGTCTCTGCTGGGTTGTGGATGAGCACCCCCTTTACCCTAGCTACCCTTGCTCAAGAAGACTTTGTGCCCCCGGATCGCGGCAGCCCAGGTCGGTTAGTGGGCGGCGGTACGCACTATACTCCCCCCGATCGCGGTATTCCTGGTCGTCGAGAGGGCGGTGGCACTCGGGGCGGCTGCATGAGCCCGCAGCCTCTGACAGCTTTGATGCCCATGAATGGCTATGGTGAAACCCTAGCAGCCTATCCAACGTTCTACTTCTATGTCCCCGACTTCAATGCAGAAGCAGCAGAGTTTATCTTGCTGAATGAAGCTGGCGATGAAATCTATGCCTCCGAGTTTCAAGTCACGGGCGAACCGGGAGTTATCGCCATCCACCTGCCTTCGACGGTGGGCTTACCGGAATTGGCCATAGGCGAAAACTACGAATGGATCTTCTCTCTAATCTGCGATCGCACCGATCGATCGGGAGATTCCATGGTCTCGGGCTGGCTACAGCGCATTGAAACTCCTGCCACCTTGGCCATGGAGCTAGAAACCCTACCGGAGAGCGATCGCCCAGCGCTCTATGCGCAATCGGGTCTCTGGTATGAAGCGATCGCTTCTCTCGCTGACCTGCGCTTGGCCAACCCCACCAGTGCTGCAATCCAAGAGCAGTGGTCTAGCTTGCTGTCCTCGGTGGAGTTAGAGTACCTAGCGGAGGCGGAGTTCTTGCCGCTGACGTCGGTGGAGGATGGCGTTAATGGCGGGATGGAGGATGGCGGGAATAGCGAGATGGATAACGGCACGGGCAACTAGACCCAGCCGCCAGATGAGTTGACTATTCTTTAAAACGAACGGGGAGGCGATCGCACGATCGCCTCCCCGTTTTAACTAGGTGGTGAGAATGGGTCAGCGGCGAGCGATCGCCCAACCGCTGGAGTCCTCTAGAAGCTCATTTCTGCAGCTTGCACTTTCTCGATTTGCTTCTTCTTCAGCACCAGCATCACCTGGGATAGCATCACTGCTGCCATGAAGGCAATCAGACCCTTGATGCGAGTGGGGCTTTGCAGCACGATTTCTGCATCTTTTTGACCAAAGCCACCCACGTTGGGGTCAGCATTGAGAGGAGCGCCGGTGGTGACCACATCGCCTTCCGAAACCACGAGCGTTGGCCCAGCCGGAACGTTATCAACCACAACACTGCCGTCTTCTGCTTGGATGGTCACGTTGTAGCCACCGGTTTCATCAGCAGCAATCTTGCTCACAACACCGGAAGCAGAGGCGTTGTAGATGGCGTTGTTGCTCTTGTTGCCCGCGGGGTAGATTTGACCGCGGCCACGGTTACCGCCTACATGCACCGAGTATTTACCAAAGCTCACCGACTTATCGGTGGCTGGGTTGGGCGATAGGACGGGGAAGACGATTTCTTGATATTGCTCACCGGGCAGCGGGCCAACCAGGATGATATTGTCCTGGGTTTCGCTGTAGGTTTGGAAGAGGTAGCTGGGGCCAACTTCCTCTTGCATCTCTTCTGGGATGCGATCGCTAGGAGCAATGGTGAAACCCTCGGGTAAAACCAGCACCGCGCCCACGTTCAAACCACCTTTCTCTCCGGTGGCCAGAACCTGTTGAGCATCGCTATCGTAGGGGATTTTCACCACAGCCTTGAAGACTGTATCGGGAAGCACCGACTGAGGCACTTCCAGTTCGGTGGGCTTTGCGCCAAGGTGGCAGTTTGCACAAACAATGCGCCCCGTTGCTTCACGGGGGCTTTCGTAGTTTTGCTGTGCCCAGAAGGGATAAGCTGCCGCCGATTGGGGCAATAGCAGATCACTACCGAGGAAAATCGTTAAGGCAGCCAGCAAGGCGAGGGTGCCCTTCGCCATCAGCTTGGCGCTACGTGGCAGCAGCGCAGACCAAATTCTTGATTTCATGGGTACCAGAAAGCTCAACAAGACAGGGGTATGGGTTAAAAACCGAGCAGCCAAGGGATGCATCGGAACGGTAAAGGATCGCGAGACATGCGTTGGGGACTGCGATCGCCTAACTCCACCAAGGAGATTCGTTGGTGCGGAAGTCGGTTTCTGTCCAAGGAACAAAGGCTACCTTGCCATCGGTTACTTCAGCATGGGCAAGCGCTAGGGACAGCGGTGCGGGGCCGCGAACCACCTTACCTTCACTGTTGTACTGTGACCCATGGCAGGGGCAAATAAATTTGTTTTCACTAGCATTCCAAGGCACCACGCAACCCAAGTGGGTGCAGACTGCATTGATACCGTAGGGAGCAATTTCTTCGGCACTGCTAACCACGATGTAGGTGGGGTCGCCTTTAAGACCCTGGGCCAACACGCGATCGCCTACACTGTGGCTCGCCAAAAAGTCTGCCGCAACGACGTCGTTACCAAGGGCATCTTTTGCAACGACACCGCCGCCACCAGCACCACTGGAGGGAGGCAGGAAATATTTCACGATGGGATAGAGGGCCCCTAGGGCGGTTCCTGTCACAGCACCAAAGGTCAGCAGGTTCATAAACTGACGACGCCCCATATCGGGCACATCAGCATTTCCAGACAGTTGTGTCATGATTTTATTGGATACGGCGTTTGAGTCGTGTTCTACAAGTGTTCTGTGTTTAATCGTATCGCTTTCTTAAGTCAGATCACTCTCGGAAAGCTAAACCAATGCGATCGCCCCAACGCCCTGCCGCTTTGACAGCCACGCTTACCATCGCCGGACTTAACGATTAGTTACACAAGCAATTAATGATAGAAATTTACACTTCTTCTAGAAGCATTGTACAGCCTTAGAAATGCCGTGAAACCTAGGGATTTCAATATGAAAAAATATTAAGTTTTGATCGAATGTGGCGCGTTTGTTGTTACTAGAAATCCTGGTCTATGGGCGATCGCCTGCATCTTGGGATGAGGAGATAGATGGGGACTGGTTGACTGACCAACCTTGAAGACCCTCACCCCAAACCCCTCTCCCAGGGCGGTAGAGGGGCTTTGAAAGCACTTGCACTCAGAGACGGGGGTGGGTTGTCCTAAGACCCCACAGGTCAGACGCTGGGAGTGATACCGCCCATCAATAGCCTTTAAGATAGATAGGAACGGGTTAGCAGCAGGACAGATCATGACAGGAGAGGAGCTGCATCAGCTACTCATGGACAAATGGGGGCGATCGTACGATCTACAGCTACGACGCATTCAAGACCAGGTGTTTCTACAGGTGATGTGGAAATATTTGGAGCAGGTGTCGTTTCCCCGCAGTGAAGCCGACTATTTCGCCCATCTGGAGGCGATCGCTCACTATATGAATGCTTGGGGCAGCGAACAGTACATTCGTCAGTATATTGAACAGACGCGCGATCGCCCCCGGTTGGGCAAGGCGGTAAGTATCCCCATTGATTTAGGGGAACGGGCCTCGGAGTGGTTGCTGGAGTTTTAGGCTGCTACCGTCCAGTGGCAACTACCATGCCAATCCCGCCGAAGTAGAGAATTAACACTGCGCCGGCAAACAGACTTTGGGTGACGGGATCGGTAGACGGGGTGAGGACTGCGCCCATGATCGCCGCGATCATGATCACGTATCGCCAGTTGGACAGCATTTGCCGGGATGACACAATGCCTAAGGTGCCGAGCAGGAGCTGGATGATCGGCACCTGAAACGCTAGACCGGTGCTAAACAACAGCAGCAGCACAAATTCAAAGTAGCGATCGATGGACCACAGTTGCTCCACCACGCCGTCGCCGTAGTTGATGAAGAAGTTGAGGGCGGCAGGAATGAGGGCGATGTAGGCAAAGCCCAGTCCAGCAACGAACAAGATGCTCGATCCAAAGACAATGGGCGCAATCAAGCGGCGTTCTCGCAGCGATAGCCCCGGCAGCACAAACTGCACAATTTGGTAGAGCACGAAGGGTGTTGCTACCAAGAGACCGCTATAGCCAGCCACCTTGATGGATACAAAGAAATATTCTCCGGGGGAGAGCTGCAAAAATTTGACGCCCTGGGCAGGCACTTCGAGGAGCTGCACGATAGGCTTCACGTACAGGAAGCAGCCAATCACGCCGAGGATGGCCGCCCCCAGGGAGTAGAAGATGCGCTGACGGAGTTCCTCAAGATGGTCAAAAATTGACATCTCGACTTCATCAGGAAATTCATCGACGGAATCATCACTGGCTGAACGCGAGTTAGCCTGCGCGCTAGCTAGCTTTGGGTTGATATCTTGCGTCGCTGTCTCAAGGTCAGAGGGAGGGGTCATGGGTTCTATCGATCTTGGGTTAAGTCAGCAATCTGCTCACTATTATGACGCACCCAGCCTTTCCTTAATACCCTCAGTGTGGCCCATCGTGGTGGGTTGGTCGGGCTGTGGGCAAACGCGATAGAGTGAAAGGTGTTGGATTTGCGGCGATCGCCATGGCTGAAACTCCCCTCACCTATCCTTCCAGTCTGCAGGTTGATCATGTGGATGATTACCACGGTACAGCGGTGGCGGATCCCTACCGCTGGCTAGAAGACCCTGATTCGCCGGATAGCCGTGCCTGGATTGCGGCTCAGAACCAGCTCACGTTTGAGTACCTCCAGCAGATTCCATCCCGAGAAACCTTGCGCGATCGCATCACCCAGCTTTGGGACTACGAGAAATTTGGCACGCCGTTCAAGATGGGCGATCGCTACTTTTACTTTAAAAATGACGGGCTGCAAAATCAGAGCATTTTGTACACCCTGCCCAGCTTAGACGCCGAGCCCCAACTGCTCCTCGATCCCAACAGGCTTTCGGAGGATGGCACGGTGGCGCTATCGAGTTTTGCCATCAGTGAAGATGCGCGGTTCATGGCCTACGGGCTATCTAGCTCCGGTTCCGATTGGCAAGAGTGGCAGGTGCGTTCTGTTGAAACCGGGGAAGACCTGTCGGATCATCTAAAGTGGGTGAAGTTTTCCGGGGCAGCCTGGAGTCATGACCACCAAGGCTTTTTCTACTCTCGCTACGATGAACCCAGCGCCGACAGCCAGTTTGAGGCGGTGAACTATTACCAAAAGCTCTACTACCACCGTTTGGGGACGCCCCAGTCTGACGATGTGCTGATCTACGATCGCCCTGACGAGAAGGAATGGGGATTCAGCGGTAGCGTCACGGACGATGGACGGCTGTTGATTATTTCGGTCTGGCGGGGCACTGAACCGAAAAATCTCTTGTTCTACAAAGATCTGACCGTGGCCGATAGTCCAGTCGTGGAGCTGATTCGAGACTTTGAGGCAGAGTTTAACGTGGTGGAAGCTGAGGGCGATCGCCTTTGGGTTCAGACCGATTTAGATGCGCCTCGGGGACGGTTGATTGCCATTGACCTCACCCAGCCCGATCGCGATCATTGGCAGGAGGTGATTCCCCAAGCGGCGGAAACCCTGCAATCCATGACGGTGCTGAATCATCAATTTGTGGCCACCTACCTAAAAGATGCCCGCAGTCAGGTGCAGCGCTTTGCCCTAGACGGCACACCCCTGGGAGAACTGACCCTGCCCGGCATTGGTTCGGTGGGGGGCTTTAGCAGCAAGCGCCAGGATACGGAAACCTTCTACAGCTTCACGGGCTATACCACCCCCACCAGCATCTATCGCTACGATGCCGTGACCGGGGAAAGCCAGCTCTTCCGTCAGCCCACAGTGGACTTTAATCCCGAAGACTTCATCACCACCCAGGTGTTTTACACCAGTGCCGACGGTACCCAGATTCCCATGTTCATCACCCATAAAACCGGGTTGGTGCTGGACGGTCAAAATCCCACCTTACTCTACGGCTACGGTGGCTTTGGCGTGTCTCTCACCCCCAGTTTTTCGCCTAGCTACCTGGTTTGGATGGAGATGGGAGGTGTCTACGCGGTGCCCAACCTGCGGGGTGGGGGCGAATATGGCGAAGACTGGCATCAGGCAGGGACGAAGCAGCGCAAGCAAACGGTTTTTGATGATTTTATCGCCGCAGCGGAATGGTTGATCGACCAAGGCTATACCCGATCGGACAAGTTAGCGATCGCCGGTGGCAGTAATGGTGGTCTGTTGGTGGGAGCCTGTATGACCCAGCGTCCTGAGCTTTTTGGGGCTGCCTTGCCTGCCGTGGGCGTCATGGATATGCTGCGCTTCCATTTGTTTACCATTGGCTGGGCCTGGTGTTCGGAATATGGTTCATCGGAACATGCTGACGAGTTTCCTACCCTCTATGCCTATTCACCGTTGCATAATCTGAAGCCAGGAACGGCCTACCCCGCCACGTTGATTACCACGGCTGACCATGATGATCGAGTAGTGCCTGCCCATAGCTTCAAATTTGCTGCTGCTCTCCAAGCGGCCCAGGGGGGTGAGGCTCCGGTGCTGATTCGCATTGAGACCAAGGCGGGGCATGGAGCTGGTAAACCCACGGCCAAGGTGATTGAAGAAATTGCCGATCGCTACGCCTTCCTAGTGAGAACCTTAGGGATTGGTACCTAGGTAGACTCAAGGCCGGGTTTCGACTGCGCTCAATCCTCGTTCCATTAGGAGTTAAGCCTTGAGCGACGTCAAAGTACTTGTCCATTGTTGCGTCCTCTCACTGAACATCGACCGTCTTCATTCTTCCCATGAACTATCTGTTGAACCGTCCATTGAACCATCTGCAGAGTCGAGGTCATGATAGACATCACCGAACGCGATCGCTTAGCGATCAAAACCACGATTTCTCAACAGTTACAGGCGTTTGAACAGGGTAATGCCATGCAGGCCTTTTCCTTCGCCAGCCCTAGTATTCAACTGCAGTTTCAAACCCCCGATCGCTTTATGCACATGGTGCGGCGTGCCTATCCACCGGTGTATCAAGCTCGCTCTGTGATCTTTGAAGATGTGGGAATGATTGATCACCATCTCGCCCAATCGGTGTTGATGATGGGCCAGGATGGCACCCTATCCCGTGCCCTCTATCTGATGCAGCAGCAGCTCGACCACAGTTGGCGGATCAATGGCTGCCTGCTGTTGCCCATCCATGACCCAGAAAGCGTCGAGTGATCGCCTAGGCCGGCTCTAGCTCAAAGAATTCCTGTACCCAGGCTGCGATCGCTTTGGCTGTGGCTGGGGCTAGTAAGACGCCGTTGCGGTAGTGACCGCTGGCCAGCCAGACGTTGGCGACTCCGGGCAGCGGTTCCACTAGGGGAGCCGGGCGGTTGAAAGGACGGGGACGCAGGCCTGACCAGGTTTGTAGCACTTGGGCCTGGCTGAGGCTGGGACAGAAGGCGATCGCCCCCTCTAAGACTTGGTTGAGCAGTGTCGGATGGGCCTGGATCTCACCGGCATCGTCGGGAAATTCTACGGTTGCGCCAATCCAATAGTCGCCATCCCCGAGGGGGATGATGTGGATGTCACTGCCGGTGAGGACGGGCTGAAAGTCTGGGTTGCCGAGGCCGACCGGGACATGCACCCGCATGGCTTGACCGAGCACCGGACGAATATCTACCGGTTGGGCGATCGCTGCCGTGAGGGGCGTGGATCCAAGGCCAGCGGCGATCACTACCCCATCAATGGCCAGGTCGCCGGCTGTAGTGTGCAGCACTTGGGCCGTCCCGTCGGTGGCACAGTCCACGGCCGTGACGGCTGTTTCTAGCTTCAGATCAACACCGCGCTGCTTGGCTACATCCAATAAGGCGAGGGTAAGAGCGGTGGGATCGAGCTGGCGATCGCCGGAGGAATAGATCGCCGCCATAATCGTGTCATCTTGCACCTGAGGGCAGCGATCGCGCAACTGATCGCGACTCCAACATTCCAGGCTCCAGCCCTGGGCTCGACGAGTGCTGATCAGGGTATCCCAATTGGCCAGATCGGCACCTTCCGACAGCAGCATAACAATGCCCTGGCGGTTGTAGGGCAAGGCTTTACCCGTGAGACGCTCTAGCTCGGGTATCCAAGCGTCGTAGCAGCGCAAACTGGTTTCCCGCATTCGCCAGGCTCGTCCCTTGGTCTTATGGCTAATGGCTCCCATTAAAACGCCGAGGGCAGCGCTGGTGGAGGCTTGGGCAGGTTGATGCTGCTCAAGCAGGGTGAGATGCAGGTTGGGAATATGGCTGAGTTCGTAGGCGATCGCTGCGCCAACGACACCACCGCCAATGATGGCAAGATGAGGCATAGGGGTTAACGATGTCCGGTTAGCGAGTCGAGGCAGGAGCAGTCCAAACCTGGTCTCCCGCTGAGTTGATATAGGCTGGCTGTCCTTCAACCATAACGTAGGCTAGCCCCTCGGAAAAGCTATAGGCGTAGTCATAGCGGAAGGGAATCACTACCTCGCCTTGGTGGTCGATAAAGCCCCATAGACCGTCCACGTTTTGCACCGGAGCTAGTCCATCTCCAAAGATCCAAGCTTGGGTATAGCGGGGAGGAATGGGCAAGCTGCCATCTGGGGCGACAAATCCCCATCGCCCGTGAACGCTAACGGGAGCCAGCCCTTCGGCAAAGGAGAAAGCGGCGTCAAACTGGGGAGCGATCGCCATCTGTCCTGTGGTATCCACAAATCCCCAGCTAGGATAGCCGGCCCAGGCGGGGGCAACGGAGACGGGAGCCAGCCCTTCGGCAAAGAAGCGAGCGTCATAGAACTTGGCGGGAATGATCACCGTGCCTTGAGGATCAATGAATCCCCAGCGGGTGGCTTGGTCAGCGGCGACCTGGTCGGCGATCGCTACGGCGGCCAGTTGATCCTCTCCAAATTCATAGCCCCAGACATAGTCGGGCTCCAGGGCGATCGCTCCTTGGTCATCCACGAAGCCCCAGAGGTCACCTTGTTGGATGACACCGAGACCCTGGCTGAATAGACCTGCCGCGTCAAACTGGGGCGTAATGACCATGGTGCCACTGCGATCGATATAGCCCCAGCGTCCGCCTGCCTGCACCGGAGCCAGCTCTCCACCCCAAAACCCTTGGGCTTCTTCAAACTTGGGTGCTACCGCGATTGCTCCCGTCTCGTCGATAAACCCCCAGCGGCCATCAATGGGAACGGGATATAGGCGGGGGCGATCGCCGCTCTCTGTGCCCTGGGCAGCTTGAGGTGCCCCAACCAGACTCAGCGTGATCACGATGGGGGCAAGCGATCGCGCCAGGTGGGAATGGTGTAGCAGCATGGTGTTTTAGAGGGTGTCTGAGGCCGTTGTCACGAATCTTGGATGAACCCAATCTAACCCAACGCTTGCAACAGTTGTATGATGCTTTTCATTCGTGATTGCCAAGAGTTAGGAGCGCCAACCATGTCAGACCTCTATGTGTCGTGGGCAGACTATCACCAAAAGATTGAACAACTGGCCGTGCAAATATACGAATCGGGCTGGCAGTTTAATCAAATTGTTTGTTTGGCGAAGGGGGGGCTGCGGGTCGGCGATATTTTGGCCCGCATCTATGATGTCCCGCTAGCTATTTTGGCGACGACATCCTAGGGGGGCAAAAATAACCAAACCCGTGGCTCGATTACCTTTGGAGCAGATCTGACAAAAACGACGGCGAACTTGGGCAGCCATGTACTCTTGGTGGATGACTTGGTCGATTCTGGGGTAACTTTGCAGAAAACGCTTCCCTGGCTGGATCGCCGCTATGGGTTTTATATCGAAGACGTGCGCACGGCGGTGCTGTGGTACAAAGACTGCTCGGTGATCAAGCCAGATTACTATGTGGATTACTTACCTGATAATCCATGGATTCATCAGCCCTTTGAGCAGTACGAAAGTCAGAGTATCCAAGACTTTGCAGCCAACTATGCACCGGTTTCCTAGCGATCGCTCCCGCTGAATCGTGGATGGGCGGATGGCTTGGTGACTCGTAGCAACGACGTCGAAAGCTTGGCCATCATGGAAGCATTGCCAAGGTTTTGTCTACGGGGAGGCGATCGCTGTTGCTTTCTACCGTCGATCCGCATCCCTCTCCTCGTCCATGATTTTCCGGTGAGGGCCTATTCATGTCGATTCGCCCAGCACTGTGCTTGAATATGGTGTGCTACGCTGTCGGGGCGATCGCGTGGTGTAGGTGTTGAACCCTGGCGGTGTACTGGTGGGATAGGAGACTTGTATGGATCTACCGTTTATTTTAGATATTGCTATTGGCCTCATCTTTGTTTACCTAATTTTGAGCCTGCTAGCATCTGAGATTCAGGAATTAATCGGTACTGTCCTGCAGTGGCGAGCTGAGCATTTGAAAAAATCCGTTGACCAATTGATCACGGGTGATGACGCGCGGCAATCCCACCTCTCCGAGTTTGTCCATGAACTATACCGCTCTCCCCTGATGCGATCGCTTAACCAAGAAGCCACCGGGGCGATCGCCCGAGGATTTCGCTGGTTTGGGCAGGTGCTTTACAGTATTTATACAAACCTCACGCGATCGCCCAAGATCTTTGGAGAAGCTGCTAGCGGCCCCTCCTACATTCCTCCCCAAACCTTCGCTGCTGCCTTGATTCAAAAGTTGAGGATTCGGGAATTAGGGCATAAGTACAGCGAAATTTTGCTGCGGGATGCGGTGGAGGAAAAGCTCACACAGCTTCAGAGTATCTTACTTGATTTACGCTACAGCGTTGCCAATGATGCGCTGTTTGAACAAGAAGTAGAGCAGCTTAAGCAAAACCTCAACCGCATTGTTTATGACTTTTGCCAACAGCGGCGATCGCTTAGCCAAAGCCTTAAGGATGTAACGGTTTACCTATTAGAGTTTATTCAAATCATTGATCAATTGCTGATTAATGATAATCACTGTAAAGATATTGTTCGTCGCCGACTTCCTTATCTTCGTCAGTCTGTAGGACTAGCTATCAGTCCACCAACCCTCAGTGAAGTTGTCAGTCTACTAACGGATCGCACCACCTACGATCGCTTACATCCAGAACTGCGAGATCTGGTGGATCAAGCCTTGGCAACAACCGCCCCATCTCAACAGTCGGTTGCCCTACCCCCGCAACTTCAGCGCAGCTTGGGCGACCTAGCACGGATAGCTGAAAACAGCGTCGATACTCTAGAACAGTCCCTCGAAAAAAGTGTTCAGTATCTCGAAATTGAGCTGAGTAGCTGGTTTGATCAATCGATGGAGCGCGCAAGCGGGGTCTATAAACGCAACGCTAAGGGCATCGCTTTGATCATTGGTGTGGCGATCGCCTATGCAGCCAATGCCGACACGTTATATATGATCGAGCGGCTCTCCCAAGATTCAGATTTGCGTCGTGCCATTCAAACTGCCGCTAGCCAGCTGCAAACGATTCCCAGTCCTGAACCGCCTAGTTTATCAGAGCAGTCATCGGGTCAGCCATTAGATGAAACAGATTTTCCAGCAGGCTCATCTGATACCTTAACAGGGCTCATACCGCAAGATGAAGCTTCCGACTCCTCTAGTTTAGACACCACGACGCCTG